>JAQSYS010000042.1 GCA_029256005.1 Sedimentibacter sp. | reverse complement strand
TGTCTTAATATCATTTTCGCTTATTTTTAACATTGTAAATAATATTTTGTTAATAGTTGTTGCTAGTTTATCATAAGTCATTTTAATTTTTTTATGTTTAATATTAGATAATAATTCAGCTTCTGCACCAGCAGCTACAATTGTTGCTAAAAAAAGCTGGTATTCAGTAATATCTAATTTGTACTTTTGTATTATTCTAAAACATGATTTTACTGATTTTTCTATTTTAATCTGTGTTAAATTATGAGATAACATCATTTCAGACAATAAATCAGTAAGATATGGTCTAGATGACATAATTCTGAAATATAAAATATTTAATACAGCATAGTATGTGCATCCGCTAATCTTATTACTGTGCTCTCTGTCTACAAGGTTATTTAGGCTGGTTAATATGTTGTCATAAATTTCAATAATAATATCTTCCTTTTGATTATAATAATAATGTAAAAGTCCCTTTCTTATACCTGAGGCCTGTGCAATCTCTCTTGTCGTTGTATTGTTATATCCATTGCTTTTAAACAAATCAAAGGAATTCTTCAAAATATTTTTTCTTTGAAAAGATGCTCGGTCTATTTTTATCACCACTCGTTCTAATTTTTATTAAGTAATTCAATGGCTATTATATAATAATATTGACATTTTTTCAACATATTTTCCATTGACTGTAATGTAAAGCAATTAAAACTATATGTTCTCATAAAAACAGGATATTCACTTTGAATATCCTGAGTAAAACTATTTACCAGCCAAATTTCTTAATCGTGGAAATAAAATATTATTTTCCAAGTGTATGTGTTGGAATATATCTGCTTCTAATTCTTTTAGTTTATTGTATGTCTTTTCAAAAGTTTCACAAACATCATCAGGAATAGAATAGTCTTTTGTAATTTCACTTAATTCTTTTAGGATGTTACCAGCACCAGTGTGTTCGGTTTCTAAATCATTTATTATTTCTACCGCTTTTTTTATATCATCTAAAGAACCGGATTTCTGATATTCTTTTATTGCTGGATATTGAATAGTTTCTTCTTTAGTCAAGTGATCTTCAAGTTCCATTTTTAATGTGTTAAATAATCTATGAACCTTTGACAGTTCAGGATGATGCTGTCCATGGACTCTTAAAATTGTAGTCGATAGTTTGCTTATTACCGGAAGTTCAGACCATAGATATGCATGGTGCTTATTTAATATTTGCTCAATTATATCATCGGTATCGGCATCGAACCAATTTTTATCCTTTGATGACACTTCGTAGTTTTCATAAGTTGAGTTTAATTTGTTTAATAATTCTGCTTCATTCACATTTTGTTCATCAATAGCTTCAATTAAAGGTCTGTTACCTCCGCAGCAAAAATCTATTTTATACCCTTTAAATATTTCAGCTGCTTTTGGAAAAGCATTAACAATATCTCCGATTTTTTGTGTTGAATTAAATTTATTCATCATATACCTCCATTTATTTTTATTATTATGTCTTTCTTGTGTTTGAATTATATCAATTTATAAAAATGAATTATATGATTTGAATCAAAATTTTTAAAAAGTTTATATAAAAAATTAAGAATCTCATATTAATGAAATTCTTAATTAATCACTTATTATTTATTAATTTATTATTTTATTAGAAAATCAGGAACCCTGCTGAAATTATTAATCCACTGAACAATAATGTAATAACACAATATCCCATTACATCTCTTGCGCTTAATCCTGCTATAGAAAGAGCAGGTAAAGCCCAGAATGGCTGAATCATATTTGTCCATGCATCACCCCATGCAATAGCCATGGCTGTTTTAGCAGGAAGAACTCCTAAAACATCACCCGCTGGCATCATGATAGGAGCTTGAACTGCCCATTGTCCACCGCCTGATGGAACGAAGAAGTTTACAATACCTGCACTCCAGAATGTAAATAATGGGAATGTTCTTGCTGTTGAGATACTAACAAATGCATTTGAAATTACTCCAGCTAAAGATAATCCTGTTTCAGGGTTTGCACCTGTCATCATACCCATTATACCTGCATAGAATGGAAATTGTAATATAATGCCACCGGCACTTGACGCAGCTTCAGTTATTGCATCAATATATTTTCTCAAATTTCCGTGAAGCAATATACCTACATACATGAATATAAAGTTTACAAAGTCAAGACTAAGGTTAAACCCTACTTTTGAGAAGTTATATATGATATACGCAAAACCCATTACTAAAATAATAATCCAAAGAATTCTGCTACGTTCCATTTTATCAGCAGGTGTAAATTTGCTAGGATCTTCAACACGTAACTCTTTTTCAATTAATTTTGAAGAATCAACTTCAATGGTATGCTCCTTGTCAGGCATCATAGCTTTGCACACAAATGGCAAACCAAATATAATAATTCCTGATATAAATAAGTTCATTGGTGAAAAAATTGTTTGGCTTGTTGGTATTGTAAATGCTTTATCAAATATTGTAGGTGCGACAGTTGCTAATGCTCCTGGGTTTGCAACTTGTAATGGAATAGAACCTGAAATACCACCATGCCATACTACGAAACCTGAATATGCAGTAGCAATTAATAGTCTATAGTCTATTCCTTTTACTTCTTTAGCAATCTCTCTAGCTAGCAGTGCACCAATAACTAAACCAAAACCCCAGTTTATCCAGCATGCTAAAACAGATACAAATGCAGTAATCATTATGCCTCTAACTGGTGTTTTTGTAGCTTTTGCTATTTTACTTAATAAATTTTTAAAAACTTTTGCTTGTGCCATAGCACTTCCTAAAACTAAAACTAAAACCATTTGCATTGTGAATGCTAGCAAGCCAAAGAATCCTTTAGGACCTGCCCAATGCAGTATCATTTGGAATGGCGATTGATTTGTTAATGCAATGCCACCAATAAAAGTAATAATAGTAAGTACAATTGCAAAAATAAATGCATCTGGCAAGTATTTATTCATGACATAAACACAGCCGTTAGTAAATTTTTTAAACATTTCTTTCCTCCTAAAAATTTTTATAATAACAAAATGTTATTAACTATGTAATTAAATGTTAATATATTAACATCATAATATTACAATAATTGATAAATTAAAACAAGCAGTTTATATAAAATCTTATAAAATAAGCTAATTATGCATAAAAACGAAAAAAAATAACATATATTTTATATTATCCTTATTATACTATATTTGGTCTTATATAATTTATTAATAATTTACTTAAAAAAATAAAACAACCATTATTTATGGTTTTTTTAATGTCAATAAATGTAAGTTCTTGAAGAATTAATTATATATCTCATAGGGGTAAAACATATTCCATCAATTATTTGTTCTTTATCTATATCAATAAAACCAAGATGATGATAGATATCGGTTGCATAAGATGATGAATTAACGGTTATTTCATTATTTTCATTAAAAATGCTTTCGTTTAGAACAACATTGAATAATTTTTTTGCTATTCCTCTTTTATGGAATTCTTTTTTTACAAATAGCAAGCAAATATGATTAGTGTTTCTTGTTGAAATTACACCTACTAATTTATCTTCTTTAAAACAACCCCAAAACAGCATTTGATTATTTCTAAATTTCTCAATAATATTATCATAAGCAATAAATTTCTTGAATTCTAGAATACCTTGAATTGAGTAATCCGGTGCTTGAAATTCCATAAAAACATTTAAAATTAAATCCAATGCATCCTTTAAATGAATTTGTTCCAGCTTTTTTATCTCCATAATCCCCATCCTTAAATAATAAATCTATCTTGTTACTAAAATCTTATTTTACTTTTATTACTTACCAATAAATATGTTATCATTGTCCATGTTTAAAGTCAATTCAAGTTAATATAGAAAAAGCCTTGCAGTTAGCAAAGCTTTAAGTCTATTTTAAAGTATCATGTGTTCCATCGCAATAGGGAGGATTTTTTGTATGCTTGCACATGCATAAGTGTGAGGTTCCATCAATGGTAGCTTCAAATTTTAAAGGTGTAAATGAAGTGCCTTCATGGGCGCCATCACAAAAAGGTTGATTTGAGCTTCTACCGCACGTACAGTAATAATATGTTTCCCCTTGCTTAAGTTGTATAGCTATTGGTTGTTTTAGTGCTATTTTAGGTTCATCCATATAAAACTCCTGTAATAATATTTTCAAAAGTTAATATGCACCAAAACTATTATTTTATTCTTATATATAGAATAGTTAATGATTATATTCCAAATATTGTGATAATACTTTTATTTTCTCTTAAATTTTATTTGTAAAGAACTAATAACTAAATTATTTAAATAATTCATACTCCATTTGACAGTCGCATGGTTCATGCTCTGCTAGCTCTGTATTATATTCCTTTGCTTCAATACACCCCATTGCTGTATAAAAGGCTTGAGTTTCTTCTGATGAATGAGCTGAAATATATAACTTCTGTGCACCCAGTTCTTTGGCGTGGTTACACATTAAAAAAAATAATTTTTTTCCTACTCCAGTGCCGCGAAACTCATATGAAGTGTGAATACATGATAGCTGTATATATTCATTATGTAAGCCAAATAAGTTATTTTCAACAGAAGCAAAACCAATAAGCTTTTTATCACAAAAAGCACCTAGTACTTTTCCGCCTGTATTTATAGAATTTTGTAAGCATTTAATCAGATATTGATATTCTTTCTTGCTCCATTGTTCAGTAAAAGCAATGTTTTTTAATACCCACTTACCGTCTACTTTGCGCCAGCATTTCTTAACTTCCTGATATCTGTTAAAATCCTTAAATAGTTCTTCATTTATCTCATATAACTCTAATTTTTTATAAAGAATTGTTTCCATAATAATAACTCCTATTTATTAATGTAATTAAATCTCTAATATGAGAAACGCATTGAATATAATTTTGAATATTAACATTAATTCATTTGTTCTACACAAAATCTTACTACGTCAACTAATTCTTCTTCAGCTCCAAGACTAAAATTAAAAATAATACCTTGCCCGCCGCCTGCGCCGATTGCAGAAATAAAGATATCATTACCATGACCTGCTACCGTTAAACTTAAACTTGCTCTGTTTCCGTTTCGCATGAAATATTTATCATATACACGAACTGCAATATTTGTATCCCCTGAACTATAATTGCTTTCTTCCACTAACTCCATAGAAATTCCGCTGTTTATTATTTCACTTTGTAATCGGTTTATAACTTCCTCAAAATTACCAACTATTGTCTTTTCAAACTTTGCCATAATAGACCTCCAAAATAAACATATTAGTATAGACGTAATATTTAGAAAATAGTTCCACTAATAATTTACTATCAAATATTATAGTTTTTTCACCTGCCGCATGTAAATTGATCCAATTAATTTTTATAATCTTGGTTAAAATAATATAACATAAAATATGTGTTAATATCTTATAAAGGAGATTTTTATATGGATTTTTTACAAGGAAAAGAATCACTTACCTCAATTGAGTGGGCACTACGTGCAATTATTGCATTTATATTTTTGGTTACAGTTGCAAGGGTTTTAGGACAACGTACCATTTCTCAATTAAGACTTCTTGATTTTGTTATTGCATTAGTTATTGGAAATATTATTGCTCATCCTTTATCTGATGAAAACCTTGGTTTAAAGGGTTCTGTTATAACAACAACTGTAATAGTTGTTCTTTATCTTATTGGTATATATGGAGTTCTTAAATTTCCTGTGCTAAGAAAAATTCTTAATAATGAACCAATTGTAGTTGTTCAAGACGGGGAAATAATATATAAAGGATTAAAAAAAGCAAGGATATCTATTGATGTTTTATTAGAAGAATTACGTGAAGCTAAAGTTGAAGATGTTAAAAAGGTATCTTTAGCTATATGGGAAGCGGACGGAAAAATATCTGTATTTTTACATCCTAAATACGAACCCATTACACCCTCTTTCTATCAGATGGAGGCAGAACCTTTTGATTTTCCCATAACAATTATAAAGGAAGGTAAAATTATTTTCAAAGAACTAGATCAAGTTAATAAAGATGAAGACTGGGTTATTTCAAATTTAAAGAGTAAACATCAAACTGAGGTAAAAAATGTCCTTCTAGGCACCATTGATAATAAAGGTAGTATAAAGATCTTTTTATATCAGTAGAGTTATTAAGCAAGAATTCTTTGTGAATTAGAGTGTTAACATCATTTCATATTGATCAATAAAATGTTCAAAGTTCAAATCATGTAAAAATTTAGCCAGAGTTGAATTTTTGTTTACATTCAGCACTGATATTTTATTTGAATCAGTATTATTAATTAATTCAGTAATAATACTTTTTGCAATTCCTCTTCTTCTATAATCCTTATGTACTGCTATTTGAGGAATATCTCCTGTTTTTTTATCAATAATTCCATAGCCGATTACTTCATTAGCTAATTTTACATTTATGCAATAAAAATCATCCTTTTTTATTGTTATTGAGTCTGTAGAATTCTGCCAGGATGGATTGAAATCCCATAGTTTTGAAAACTGGCTACTACCATTGCATGTTTGTTTTTTATAAATATTGTGACTACAATATTCACTTTGTTCAAAAATATTTTTTTCCAGACGAAAACATTCAAACTCTCTGACAATTTCAAAGCCCTGCTTTTTGTATAATTCAAGGGCATTTGTGTTAGTCTTTATAACCTCAAGCAAGTAATAATGGATTCCTTTTGATTTAAGAAGCTGTTTAATATTAGCCATCAAATTGCTGGTAATTCCTTGTTTTCTATATTCACTTACCACACCTGTGCCGGTATCATATGCAGTAAGCTTATCATCCCAATTTCGCAATCCATTAAAAACAAACCCAACCAATTCTCCATTTTCAAATGCACCCATTGAAATTTCAGGATTGTATCCTCTTCTCATAAGCATGTCTTCGTATTTTGAAAGAGGCAACTCCATTTTTACTTGATAATCATTAAAAGCTTTTAAAAATGTTTTATGCATTATTTCTATGTCTGTTTTTTCTAATGTCTTATATTTGATCATAGTGCGACTCCTTTTATTATTATTTCAATTCCCACAGGTTTATAGATTTTGTTATACTTATTTACACCATTCTGGCAATGAGCCTTTTACTGCCCACCATGATTTAAATGTTTCACTTGAGAAACCCAATTGTCTATAAATACTAGCAGCTTCAGGATTATGAGTATGTAAATATATTAGAGAATCCTTATAATATGTTATAATAGCATTTATAACAGACATGCCATATCCTTTGTGTCTCATTGAAGGTGTTGTATAAACATTTGAAATATAGATTGTGTTGTTATATTTTTCTGCCAATGCCATGCTAACAGGATTTCTGTTTTCGTCATAAGAAAAAAACATATTATTTCCGGCAGATATCTGTTTATTTAATTGTATGATGCCATAAATATCGCCATCATCCTGTTCTATGGCAAGAGCATATTCTTGTCCAATAAGAGGATGTCCTATTAAATGTATATTATTTTTGTTATCTTTATTCTTATTAGAACTCATATCCCAAATCATGAGTTCTATATCAAATTCTCTTATTGAATAATCATATTTTTCAAAGTAAAATTTTAGAACATTTAAATCTAATGAGCCATGTCGGTAAAAAATCTTAGGTGTTATATTTTTTAAATTGTAATATTCTTCTACTTCCTTAATAATTTCGTCGATGTTTTCGTTTTTATCAATAACTGCATAATTAGAGGTGAAACTTTCTTTATTATCTATGTCACTAAACATCCTTCCCCATGAAGTTAACTTATAATCTAAGTATGTCATAGGACAAATTTTTTCAAATTCAATTATTTGTTCGAAAATTTTCATTTACCCTCCTTATAATTAATTAATTATCTTACTGTATTTTATTTCCTTAAAGTAATTGTAACATTTAGAATTATTTGTATCAAGAAATAGTTTGCCTTCAAAATAAAAGAATGTGACAGTAAGTTAATACTATCACATTATGAAAGTTATTTTGAAATTACAGCCTGAACTAATTTAATACATTCAGCCACATCTGATTTATTAAATATCTCACCTGATGAATGAAGGTTTCTTGTTGGGATGGAAATAACACCGCTTGGAACTCCATCTCTTGTCATGTGGATAGGTCCTGCATCTGTTCCACCAAACTCAAGCACTTCATACTGATACTTAATATTGTTTTCTACAGCTAAATCGGTTAACAGGTCTTTTACTTCAGGATGAGTGATTATGGATTTATCCATTAGTTTAATGGCAGCCCCTTCACCAATCTTAACATCCATTTTTATTCCGTCCTCTGTATCTCCTGTTGCAGTTACATCAATTGCTATTGCCAAATCAGGATTTATGCTGTAGCCTGCTGTTTTTGCTCCTCTGCAGCCAACTTCCTCTTGAACGGAAAACACATAGTATACGTCATTATCTGTTTTAGGATGGCTTTTTAGAGCTTCTATGAGGATGTAGCAGCCTATCCTGTCGTCAGCTGCTTTGCATATTACGCAATCTTCAGTCTCGTAATATTCTGATTTAAATACGCACATATCTCCAATTTTAAAGTTATTTTTTACAAAATCCTTTGAAGTAGAAGCAACGTCAAGGAATAGTTTGCTCATTTCAACCTTTTCTTTATCATCAATTTCTTCTGAGCATACGACACCTTCTAATCCATTGTCAAATACCATGCGAAGACCTATAATTTCCTTTGCATGCACTCCTCCAACATTAGAAAATCTGAGGAATCCTTTTTCATCAACATGAGTGATAATTAATCCTATTTGATCCATATGAGCTGAAAATAATATTTTTTTACATTTTCCTTTTTTTCTTGCAATTAAGTTTCCTAATGTATCAACTGATATTTCATCAGCATAATCTTTTATTTCATTTATTATCATATCACGAATATTTTTTTCTCTTCCTGAGGGTGCAAAGCAATCTGATAATTTTTTCATTAATTCTTTATTATAGTTCATATTATTCCCCTTTCTGATTCTCTAATATAACTGCCTTTGCAAGGCTTACAACACTTTTATAATCATTCATACTGGCAACATTTACTGCTGAATGAATGTATCTGCATGGAATTGAAATAGCTACTACTTTAGCGCCTGCCTTTGTTTTATGAATTGCTCCTGCGTCGTTTCCACCTGCAGAAGATTTTCTTAACTGATAAGGAATGTTGTTTTGATTTGCAATATTTTCAACTTTTCTAACTTCATCAATATCATACAAAGTTGAGTTGTCCATAAGTGACAACGCAGCACCCTTGCCTATAAGAGTAACTTTAGAATGTTCCTTTACTTCTGGCATGTCTGCACACACTGTACCTTCCAGTACTATTGCATAATCTGGGTCTAAAGCAAAAGCTGCTGTCTGAGCACCTCTACAGCCTACTTCTTCCATTACTGTAAATACACCATAGAAATCAGCATCCAGCTTCATACTTAATAACTCTAAGATCGCACTACATCCTGCTCGGTCATCAAGTGCTTTTGCCTTTATGAGATTGTCTCCGAATTCAACATAATCACTTTTAAATACGACATAATCACCTATGCTTACCAGTTTTTCTGTTTCAGATTTTGAATAAGTTCCTATATCTATGTAAAGCTTATCTATTGGAATCGATTTGCCTCGTTCTTCAGCACTCATTAAATGTATTGCTTTTGAACCGATTACTCCCGGTATTTTTTTTTCTCCTACTAAGACAACCTTTGAGTTTAAA
>JAQSYS010000041.1 GCA_029256005.1 Sedimentibacter sp. | reverse complement strand
ATTTTTTTAATATATCTAAAGGTGCCACTCTATTAGGATCCTTGTTTGCATATACAGGATCATATCCTGCATGTACAGATTCAAATTCACCTTCTTTTAATCTTCTAATGATATTATTGCACTATCAATTCTATCTGGTGAAACTTCTATTATACCGAAACTTTCTTTTCCGCACTTAGGATTTATTGAACTTCCAGGATTAAAAAACAAAATGTTATCTATTGTTTCATTATGGGCACAATGCGTATGCCCGTAAATAACAGCATCTGCATTTACTTCTATAGCATATCTCTTTAATGATTCAATGCTTGATTTAACATTGTGAAGATGGCCATGCGTAATTACAAGTTTTTTACCTTCAATCATCTCATGGATAATCTGTGGTTTATCTGATATTGGGTCACAATTTCCGGGAACTTGAATAACAGTTTTTATATTAAGTTTGTTTGCAAATTTTTCTGCGTCCTTATACTTATCACCGCAATGTACCAACATATCGAACATTCCATGTTGCTTAATTCTTTCAATTTGAGAATCCAGCACATAATTATGGCTGTCACTTATTACTAGTATCCTCACCTAAACCTCCAGCTTTTCTTTTAAATTTAATAAAGCTCTTGCTCTATGGCTTGTTTTATTTTTCTCCTCTTCAGACATTTCTGCAAATGTTTTACCTGTATCACTAACTATGAACAATGAATCATAACCAAATCCGTTTTGTCCTCTTTCTTCAAATGCAATTTTGCCATTTACTCTACCTTCTGCAGTTATTTTAATTCCATCTTCAAAAACAACTGCTATGACGGTTTTAAAATAAGCAGTTCTTTTTTCCATCGGAAAGCCTTTTAAATTCTCCAGAAGCATTAATCTATTATTTTTATCTGAGGCAGGTTCTCCTGCATATCGAGCAGAATAAACGCCGGGTTCTCCGTTTAATGCATCCACAAACAATCCTGTATCATCAGCTAATACAATGCCATTCACAAGTTTATGAAGTTCTTCAGCTTTTTTAAAGGCATTTTCTTCTAAAGTAACTCCGTCTTCAACCACATCGAAATCTTTATATCCCAAGTCATCCTTTGACACCACCTCAAAGGGCATATCTTGTAAAATATACTTTATTTCTTCTATCTTGTGTTTGTTGCCACTGGATAATACTATTTTTCTTTTCATTTTCCGATTTCCTCGCTGATCTCTTCTCCCAAAACTTCCCGTTGGATTTCATACAGTTTACTACAACCTTCTGTTGCCAAAGATATTAAGAGCATTAAATCTTTATGTGAAAATGTAGTTTCTTCCCCTGTTCCCTGAACTTCAACAAACTCTCCTTTGTTTGTCATCACTATATTCATGTCTACATCTGCAGCTGAATCTTCTTCATAACATAAATCTATGATTGCTTCGCCCTTTAATATGCCTACGCTTACTGCTGATACAAAAGCTTTTATTGGCATTTTACTTATTTCTTTTCTTTTTAACAAACCATAAAATGCATCAGCCATTGCTACAAAAGCACCTGTTATGGAAGCAGTTCTTGTTCCACCGTCTGCTTGAATTACATCACAGTCAATCCATACAGTTCTTTCACCTATTTTTTCTAAATCAACAACAGACCTTAAGCTTCTTCCTATAAGTCTTTGTATTTCCTGTGATCTACCATCGATTTTTAACTTATTTATGTCTCTTGACTTTCTTGTCTTTGTAGAGCCTGGTATCATTGAATATTCTGCAGATACCCAGCCCTTGCCTGTTCCTTTTAAAAACGGAGGGACCCTATCCTCAACCATGGCTGTACAAATTACTTTTGTATTTCCAACTTCTATCAAAACAGCCCCTTCAGGATGCATTATATAATTTCTTGTTATTTTTATTGATCTTAGTTCATTGTTTAATCTGTTATTATCTCTTTCCATGTTTTCTCCTAATTTATATACTGAATTTATTATACCCTAATTGAATTGACTTAACAATAATTTACATAACTTTATAACCACATTGTTAATAAATTTCAATTATCTTGACTTAAAATATGCATAAATGTATAATAATCAAGACTTGAAATATATTAACAATATTAAGAATAAGTAAACACAAGGAGTGTTCATTATAGACAATTTGACAATAATTATAATAAATAGCGAAAAATCATATATAGATAAATTGACTGAAGTTTTTTCAAATATATCAGCTAATATAATTCATTGCGTGGATTTTGACACAGCAATGATTAAAATGCTGAATGAACGTGTTGATTATGTCATTACTGATTCATGTGATGATTTTTATATAAAAAATTTTACAAAAGCATATCCACTTACTGATTTAATCGTAGCTTCAAAACATCCTTCATATACCGATGGAAGCACTGCATTGAAGCAAGGTGCTTTGGATTATGTTGATTTAGATAAAGAACTCACTTCACTTCCTTTAAAGGTTCTTGAACACTACTCTAATAAAAAGAACAAAGCTAGACTTAAGGAAGAATTTCTTAAAAGCTGCCATTTAAACAGTAAAAATGAAAAGTTCTTAAAGATGCTGTCTCATTGCGAGAAGGTAGCAATGACTAATTTAAGTATACTGTTGATTGGTGAGCCTGGAACAGGAAAAGAAGTGCTTGCTAAATACATTCATACTTGCAGCCCAAGAATTTCAAATAAGTTTATTACGTTGCACTGCAGTTCCTATACAGGAGAGATGCTGGATGAAGAATTATTTGGTCGAGACATGGAAGGAAAGCTGGAACTTTCTAACAATGGAACATTGTTTTTAAATGAAGCTGGAGACATCGGTGAATCAACTCAGCTTAAACTTTTAAAGGTGTTTGATACAAAAAAAGTTTCACGACTTGGAAGTGATAATGAAAGAATAATTGACAGCAAAATAATATCTTCAACAAGCAAGGATTTGTATACTGAGGTTAAAAATGGTACTTATAGAGATGATTTTTTCTACAGAATAAGTTCCATAGTAATTAACGTTCCACCTTTGAGAGAACGTCTGGAAGATTTAGATGAGCTTATAAAATATTTATTAAAAAAATCGCAAGAAGAACATAATATATCAATTGAATCCATAGATCCGGAAGCAAAAGAATTTTTGTACAATTATGATTACCCGGGAAATTTAAGAGAATTAAGGACAGTTGTAGATAGAATGGTTGTACTGTCAGTTGACGGAAGGATTACCAAAGATGGTATCCCTATTCTTTTTAACATTAAAAAAGAAATTTCATTGCCAAAAGCAGAAAGTTTTAAAAACATTATTTCCTTTAAGGATTACAAAAAGGATACCGAAGCTACCTACCTTCAATGGGTTTTAGAGCAGACAAATGGAAATGTAACAGAAGCTGCAAAAAAGCTAAACATTAGTGCAAGACAGCTTTTTAACAAAATAAATGAATATGATTTAAAAAAGTAAAGAGCAGGTTTTTAGTTTTTGAACCTGTTTTTTATTTATAGAAATTTTACATATTCTTAGGTGATAGTAATTTTCGTAATATTTGTTAACAAATTTATAATATATTTTAATATTTTAGCAAATGGCAGTTCATAATCTTTCAATATAATTGATTTGTGGGTAAGACACAAAATAAATTAAGATTGAGGTGATGCCATGCCATTCTAAAACTTAAGAATTTAGTTAAGAGAACAATGCTAAAAGTAATTTAAACAAAACCTTAATAACAAATGTAAAAGGAGGACAATTACATGTCAATGATTAAAGGAAAAATTACAAAAATTGCAACGAGTTTAACAATTACATCTTTTATGGTATTTGGAGCTATGGTACCTGTCAGTGCAGCTGAATATCAACCAATATTAGATAATATCGAAGTTACTGAGGATACTCAGGAAGATTCATCAAATAGTGCAGCACAATTTTCATATAATGAAGATGGACAAAAGATCCTTACGGTCACACCAAAAGGAAATTCTACAGCCATTCCAAGAGCAAATTATAGATCTCACAATCGTAATTTTAGAAATGGAGCTTCTGATGTTACAACACCTGGAGCTATAGAAACACCTATAGAAGATGAGACTCCTGTTGAAGACGAAACTCCAGTAGATGGCGAAACTCCTGTTGAAGACGAAACTCCAGTTGAAGACGAGACTCCTGTAGAAGATGAAACTCCGGTAGATGGCGAAACTCCAGTTGAAGACGAAACTCCAGTTGAAGACGAAACTCCTGTAGAAGACGAGACTCCTGTAGAAGATGAGACTCCTGTAGAAGATGAGACTCCTGTTGAAGATGAAACTCCAGTAGAAGACGAGACTCCTGTTGAAGATGAGACTCCTGTTGAAGATGAAACTCCAGTAGATGGCGAAACTCCAGTAGAAGACGAGACTCCTGTAGAAGATGAGACTCCTGTTGAAGATGAAACTCCTGTTGAAGACGAAACTCCTGTTGAAGACGAAACTCCTGTTGAAGACGAAACTCCTGTTGAAGACGAAATTTACATAAGAGTTTTAGATTCATATGACAAATTAATAAATATTTTTGAAAAACTTTTAAATTTCTTAGATATTTAAATTTTTCAATAAATGAATGACTACCTGTCTACGCCCGGCATTAAGATATATTCTTATTGCCGGGCATCTTATGTATATATAGTTTATTCCTTATATATTCAAGCTCATATATTGTATCTGTGAATAGTGAATAGGCTTTAAAGGTTGACAATAAATTTTTGCGCATATATAATTGTTATTGTTTAGATAATTAATTTTCAAATGTTTTGTGTAAGGACAAGCAAGTTAATGAAATTATCAGAATATACCAATAAGGAGGTAAGGTATGCCTTATTTAGGTAAAGTTTTAGTTGTTGATGATGATCAAAATGTACTTGAATTGGTTAAGTTATATGGAGAAAGAGAAGGTTTCAATGTTATAGGAATAAATGACGGTGATTTAGTTCTTGCAGCTTTTGATAGAGAAAATCCTGATGTTGTAATTCTTGATATAATGCTTCCTAGTACAGACGGGCTCACATTGTGCCGTAAATTAAGGTCTATTAGAATGGTTCCAATTATTATGCTTACAGCTAAAGGGGAAGAAGCTGATCGTGTTTTGGGTCTTGAGATGGGTGCTGATGATTATGTTTCTAAACCTTTCAGTCCAAGAGAGCTTGTAGCAAGAATCAAGGCAGTTCAACGCAGAACACAGCCAATTGATGCATTAACATATAGTAAGTTAAAGTACTCTGGACTAGAAATAGAAGCTGACATTAGAAGAGTTAATGTAAATAGCTCAATAATAGAGCTAACACCCAGAGAATTTGATTTGCTTTATCATTTGGCTCAGAATCCTCGACGTGTTTTCAACAGAGATGATTTATTAACAGCTGTTTGGGGATATGACTATTATGGAGATCAGCGTACAGTAGACGTTCATATTCGCAGATTAAGGGAAAAATTAAAACACTTGCCTTATGATTGTATTACAACCGTTTGGGGTGTTGGATATCAGTTTACACCTCCATCAAAGGAGGCATGATATAACTTGAATAAATCTTTGAATAGTAATGATAATAATCAAACAGTTCTAAATAATACTAAAATTTTCATAAAAAGAATTAAATATAAACTATTAGAACAATTTAATAAGAACATTTACACTAGAATACTTTTTACAAATGTTACAGTTTTCAGCATAGCCCTGATTATATTAATTAATTTTTCAAACTTTATGGTAACTCAGTCAGTATATGATCAAGTAGAGCAAGACCTGCTGCGTAAATCCAAAAGGGTAAATTATGCCTTAACTAAGGAAGATGTTTCAACCAACACACAATCTATCTCTGAACAGGAAATATTAAAATTTCTAGCTGATAGCTTTGATGTAATGATTATTGTATTTGATCAAGAAGGAACAATAATAAGTTCATCTGAAGAGCAGGAAGTAGTTCCGTTAAGCAAAGTAGATGTCAAATTTACAGAGGTACTGACTAGTGGTGAAACCAAAGTAACGCACGAAACTGACAAGGAAACAGGACAGCTTACTTTTTCAGCAGCCATTCCAATGGGAAATGCTGAAAATACTAAGACAACAGTTGAAAATGGTATACTGTTAAAATCTCAGCCTCCTAATCTTGATCTAATTTTAAATAAAATGAATTTGATTATTCTTTTCGGAGGAATAGCTATTTTAATTTTTGTTATCGTTATTTCCGTTTACTTAGCAAATTGTATTTCACGACCGATTTCTCTCTTAGCAACTAGTATAGCAGAGTTTAATGGTGGTAACTATCTACTTAACATTGAAAACAATTCATTGGATGAGATAAATGATTTAACAGAACAAATTAAAAAGCTAACTGTTTTCACAGAAAACATACAGTCAAAAAGTCATAAAATTGAAGAAGAAAGAACAAAATTATTTACAGAGATATCACATGAATTAAGAACACCTCTTACTGCTGTTCAAGGATTTACTGAAGCTATTCGAGACGGTATGGTTGAAGATGAAATGCTTCAAAAAAAATACTTAGATATGATTTGTGCTCAAACAATACATATTACAAGACTTGTTGATGATATTTTATCTTTAAGCCGCATGGAAAGCGGTGATATCACAGTAGAAAAATTGCCTCTGGATTTAGCAGCACTTACTCATGGTGTAGTAATGTCCATGGAGGGTTTGTCTAAAGTCAATAACAACACAATATCTTTTAATAAAAAATCAGATAATACCGTTATAATAGGCGATGTGGACCGAATGGAACAAATTATTAGAAACCTACTTAAAAATGCAATTAATGCAACTGATAATGGTATAATAAAAGTAGAAATAGAATCATTAAATGATGAGGTGCAGCTTATCATTGAGGATAATGGTTCAGGAATTCCTCCTGAAGAACTTCCTCATATTTGGGATAGATTTTACAGGGGAAAAAATCAACGCAATTCTGATTTAGAAATGAAGGGGACAGGTTTAGGACTGGTAATAGTTAAAAAACTTGTTCAAATGCAAGAAGGGAAACTAGAAGCTGAAAGTCAACTTGGTAAAGGAACCCTCTTTCGTTTAAGCTTTCCTTTACTAAAGTAGAATATGAAAATTAATCAAATGATAAAAGAAAAACTCCTATCAGGAGTTTTTCTTTTATCATTTATATACCTACCTTGTCAAGCTCTCTTAAATCGTATCTGTTCATAATATCAATCAGTTTTATTGCATAGGATGAATCTGTAGCATAGCCACATCTTCGAAGCGCCCATGCTCCTTGAGTTCCATCAAACATCACTGCTCTAAATGGAGCATATCTTTCCTTAGTAAGCAGAAGTTCTTTATGGTCATTCCAGCTTTCACTTGGGTTATTGTATGCTCTGAATTCAGCATCTATTCTAAATGACACACCATTATATTCTTCCCATGTATTTGACGTAACTGATCCTGCTGAAGCAGTTCCTTTAATTCCAAATAGATTGTTTGATAATTGTCCTGTATATTTGTCAACAGGAACACTTTGTCCCCAACCTGTCTCAAGAATCGCTTGAGCTGTTTGTAGTGCAGCAGACATTCCTGTTCTGTTTTTTGCTTCTACAGCTAAATTAGAAGCAAAACCAAGAAATTGATCCTTTGCAACTATTGGAAGAGCTGTGTACAGTTTATCAGTAAAAATTGTAAACTTTACTTCCTCGGTGAATAATGTCTTACCATTAAATACTGCTTCAGCTCTTAAACTCCACGAGCCTGCATCTTGGCTATTTGGTGTATATGATGCCCCTGTCAAAACAGTACTTTTTCCTGTATTTAAATTAGTCAATATATACTTGACGCTTTCTGGTGTTATATTGCTTTTTATATTTAAATTGAATGTGCTTGTCACTACTTGTCCGGGGCCAACACTTTGAAGTAATATTTTTGGAGTAGCTACAACATTTACTTGTACAGTATTGCTTGTATAAGTATTGCCTAAAGCATCCTTTACTCTTACGTACATTAGCTTGCTTCCTGCCATTTCGGGTCCAGGGAACCAGCTATAGTTTCCATATCCAGCCTTGTATAAAACAGTTTCAGCTCCAGTCTTGGCATCAACAGCAATATATTCAGTTTCAGAAACATTAAAATTTCTTGATGTCTTTAAAGTTACTGAGCCGTCAATAGTCTGACCGGAAGTTATTCCACCTATATATAAATATCTGTCAACATCAACCTTGACATTTACATAGTTTCCATAATAAGCATTGCCGCTCATATCATACGCAATAACTCTTAAAGACATATTGCCGTTATCTTCCATTACAGGTACCATTGTAAATCCGCCTAATGGATCTAACCCTGATGAAATGTAGTATGCATCTGTATCTGGGTTTATAATTTCATATTTTACATATGCAGCAGAAAAATTTAAATCTGCTCCCAAAGGTACGCTGTCAGCAGTTACCAATGCTCCTTCATTTAGTCCTGTAAGCTTTATTTCAGGTGCAATATCAACCTTAACAGGAATTGAATCTCCCGCTAAAAAGTTGCCATTTTCGTCGTAAATTGCTGCTACAAGGATTTTTTCACCTTCATCTTCCATTGAAGGAATCCATTTGTATGATGAATTTAAACTGTTACCCTCTGCAACAATAAATCCTTTTTTTGTATTTTTGTCAAGTAGAAGGTACTTTATTTCAGTTGCATTATTTGGAACACTTCCTATTGTCGTACTGAGCGTTGTTGTTCCTGTAATAACTTGTCCAGATTTAACTGATGAAATTTCAATATCAAAAAATGGTTCTATTTCTGATTTTTCAGAAGAATCTATGATAACTGCTCTTTTATCATTATCCCATTCAATCCCAACCCCTAATGCATTGCTAACTATACGTATTGGAACAAACGTACGGTCTTCATTTATAAGTGGAGCCACATCACTTAAGTTGTAAATAGTTTCATTATCAATAGTATATTCAATTAAGTGACTGTCTATTGGAAGGTTTACGTGCAAATCCCCCTTAGAAATAAGTACTGTTCTGTTTTCATTATCCCATTTTACATCTGCATCTAATTCCTCTGCAATTACTCTCAAAGGCACCATGGTTCTGTCATTTTTTATAAATGCTTCCGGGTCGGCAGCAATTGTTTTTCCGTCAATAACCAACTTAATTGGGCTCTGAGCATAAGCATAAGGAGCTATATTAATGAGCATAACAATCATAACCAGAATTACAACTGCTTTCCAATTAAACATTTTTTCCTTCATAAATTCACCTCTTTTTTCTTTTTTCTACATTATAACATATGTAATAGAATAAGTTTATTACATATTCATTAATTTCGGCTTAAGTAATGTGAAATTTGCAACAATACTCCCTTCTTAAGTAAATGTACATAAATAATCCATAAGCATATATTACAATAAAATAAACATTTTTTATAAACTAATTGATTTGAAAGGATGTAATATATGATAGATGCAAGTAAGCCTTACAAAGCTAAAAATATGGTGGCTACAAAATTAGAAACAGATGCTTCAACAAAAACAGGTTTTTTGGAAGTCAGTGTTTTTTCAGAAGAAGACCGAGAACCGGTCAGTGATGCAAAAGTTACCATATCTTTATTTGAAGTACGTGGATTATACAATGAATCAGCCATTGAAAATGTCATATCAAGTTATGTATCCGATGACAACGGAAAAATTCCTGTCATAGAGTTGCCTGTAATTCACGAACTTGGCAATCCTGCTGAAAATACTGATGAATATCATTTAAAAGTAGAGGCTTCCG
>JAQSYS010000040.1 GCA_029256005.1 Sedimentibacter sp. | reverse complement strand
ATAAAAGAAGCATTAAAAAATATTAACAGGCAGGTATAGTGATGTTTGATAGAGAAAATGAAGTAACAGCCAGTACTGTAAATAATGGAGAAGAGGACTTAGAACTTAATTTAAGGCCACAAAAACTCACTCAATATATTGGTCAAAACAAAGTGAAAGAAGTTTTGAACATTTTCATTGAATCAGCGAAAATGAGAAACCAGCCTTTAGATCATGTGCTTCTTTCAGGCCCTCCAGGACTTGGCAAGACTACTCTTGCAAATATAATTTCTAATGAAATGGGCGTAAATATTAGAGTGACATCAGGTCCTGCAATTGAAAGGCAGGGAGACTTGGCTGCAATATTAACGAATTTAAATGAGAATGATGTTCTTTTCATAGATGAAATACATAGAATCAATAAAAATGTTGAAGAAATATTATATCCTGCACTTGAGGATTATGCATTGGACATAATTATTGGAAAGGGGCCTTCTGCACGATCTATAAGGCTTGATTTACCTAAGTTTACGTTGATAGGTGCTACTACTAGATCAGGAATGCTTGCCTCTCCTTTAAGGGATCGATTTGGAGTAATGTGTAATCTGGATTTTTATAATGCTGCGGATCTAAAGGAAATTGTGTTAAGATCTGCTGGAATTATCAAAATTGAAATTGATGAAAAAGGTGCTGAAGAAATAGCAAGGCGTTCAAGGGGAACTCCTAGAATTGCCAATCGTCTTTTAAAGCGTGTCAGAGACTATGCAATAGTAAGAAGCAGCGGAATAATAGATACAGACACTGCTGATAAGGCTCTTAAAATGTTTGAAATAGATGAAATGGGTTTGGATAAGCTTGATAGAAAGATTTTAAATACAATAATTGATTTTTATAAGGGTGGTCCTGTAGGACTTGATACCCTAGCGGCTTCTATTGGTGAAGAAAAAGGTACTATAGAGGATGTATATGAACCATATTTGCTGCAAATAGGATATTTAAACCGAACTCCAAGAGGGAGAGTTGTTACAGAGTTAGGTTATAAGCATGTTAATAAAACCAAAATAAATACAAACCAGATGACATTAGATTTAGAAGGGTAGGTAAATATGAGAAAACTTATACAAAAGATAATCGCTATAATTGTTTTGACATTATTGTTTTCAATTTCTGCTTGCTTTGCTGCTTCAAGTGAAGAATATGTGAGAGTGAGAATAAGATCACCAAGACTTTTCAATGAACAGGCTTCGTTGAAAGCATATGAACACATATCTGTTTATGAATTAAACAATGATCCTGATGAATTATTTAAATTAGAAGAAACTGATGTCAGCGTACTTCTTGATTCATATTTTGACGGTAACTTTAATATTGCCGGAAATAAGGAATCAGCTGCTTACGGACCTAATCATGTTGTTGTAAACAAAGATTTTTCTTCCTATGATGAGGCTATGGAAGAAGCTATGGAAATGGAAGAAATATTCAATGCTGACTTTTATCCTCAGATTAGCAGTGAAGGCTTTAAGATTTACGGTGGTAACTATACAAATATTGATGAAGCACAGGAATTATTGGATGAGTTGAATAATAATGGTTATGAAGGTGAAGCAGTAAGCTCAAATATGAAAAATATTGTTGTATATAATCAAGACAACAACGCAGTTTTTATGTATGATAATGAGATGAATATATATTTTTCCTCATATAATGATGATGAATCAGGTGATATGATAGACATTGACAAAAAACCTTTCAGAGGATTAATTGGCTTTAAGATAATTGAAAATTCAAAGTTGATTTCAATTAATTATGTAGACTTAGAAAACTATTTGTATGGTGTAGTGCCAAATGAAATTTCTGCATCATGGGGTATGGAGTCCTTGAAGGCGCAAGCAGTTGCTGCAAGAACCTATGCTGTTGCAAATATAAACCCGAATGCGTCATATGGATACGACATGGATGACAATCAGAACAGTCAAGTATACAGAGGATTTATTTCTGAAAAAGAAGCAACAACTAATGCTGTAAATGAAACGAGAGGTGAAATGATTTATTATAATGATAAGTTGATTCAAGCATTTTATCATTCTACCAGCGGAGGCAGTACTGAAAATTCAGGAAATGTTTGGTTTGAAAATCTTCCTTACTTAGTGGGGGTTGAGGATGCATTTTCAGACAGATCAGGTTCGCCTTACAACCAATGGCAAAAGTCATATCAAAAAAATGAAATCATTAAAAAATTAAAGGATGATGGACATAACGTAAGTGAATTATATTCAATTGAAATAACCAAGGTATCAGAAAATAACAGAGTTATAGAATGCATATTTTCTACTGATATTGGAGAACTTGTATACAAGAAAGAAAATGCAAGACTTCTTCTAGGGCTTATGAGTTCATGGTTCACAATTGAAAATGGAAGTGTATTTTATTTTACCAATGAATATACTTTTGACAATAAAGATGATTCAGAGGAAACTAAAACTGTCCCTTCAAGAGGGGGAATAATGGACTCGATAACGGATAAAAATACAACTAGTGAAGAAGATAACAAGACTGAAAGTAATTTAGGCTCGGGAGGAATTACAGGAAAATATTTAATAACCAATTCTGGCACAAATAAAGCAAACTTGGATAAAGTTGCAGTTATTAGTGCAAAGGGAGTTTCTGTACTAGAAACAAGCTCTTCAGATTATAACTTTCAAGGCAGAGGATGGGGACATGGCATCGGAATGAGTCAGTACGGAGCTAAACAAATGGCAGCAGAAGGATTTACATATAATGAAATTTTAGAACATTACTATACTGGAGTAACTATTAAATGATAAACGATTTTAAAACAAGCGATTTTTACTATGATTTACCAGAAGAACTTATAGCTCAGACACCAATAAAAAAAAGAGATCATTCAAGGCTGTTAGTTCTTGATAAGAAAACTGGAGAAGTAGAACACAAGCATTTTTTTGATATAATCGATTATTTACAAGAGGGCGACTGCCTTGTAATAAATGACACAAAGGTGCTTCCGGCAAGACTTTACGGAACAAGAGAAGATACAGGTGCATTAATTGAAATACTTTTACTTAAAAGAATTGACGATAATAAGTGGGAGATCTTGGTTAAGCCTGGTAAAAAGGCAAAGGTTGGCGCTAAGATAATTTTTAAGGAAAATTTACTTTCAGGAAAAATACTCGAAGTAGAAGAAGATGGTAATAGAATCATAGAATTTGAATACAAGGGAATATTTGAAGAGATATTGGACATTCTTGGGGAGATGCCTCTTCCACCATACATTCATGAAAAGCTTGAGGATAAGAATAGGTATCAGACCATTTACGCTAAAAATCCCGGTTCAGCTGCTGCACCTACAGCAGGACTTCACTTCAATGATGAATTGTTAAAAAAGATAGAAGACAATGGAGTTAACATTGCAAGACTGACTCTTCATGTGGGTCTTGGCACTTTTAGACCTGTAAAGGCGGAATACATATCTGAACATAAAATGCATTCAGAGTATTATGAACTAACAGATGAGGAAGCCGAAAAAATCAATATCGCTAAGAGAAATGGGAAAAAAGTAATATCAGTAGGAACAACAAGTACAAGGACATTGGAGACCATCGGAGATGAAAATGGTTTATTATGTGCTCAAAAGGGATGGACAGATATTTTTATATTCCCTGGATATGAATACAAGGTTGTTGACTCATTGATTACTAATTTCCATTTACCTGAATCAACTCTTGTAATGCTTGTAAGCGCATTGGCAGACAAGGAAAAAATAATGAATGCATATAAAATAGCAGTAGAAGAAAAATATAGATTTTTCAGCTTTGGCGATGCCATGCTGATTAAATAAGAGGAGATTATGTTTAAATTTGAATTGTTAAAAGAATCTAAGGAATGCAAAGCAAGGCTTGGCATCATACATACTAATCATGGAGATATAGAAACCCCTATATTCATGCCTGTTGGAACAAAGGCAACTGTCAAAGCCATGACACCTGAAGAAATGAAGGACTTGGAAGCACAGATTATATTGAGCAACACATACCATCTGTATTTAAGACCGGGTCATGAACTTATTAAGGAAGCTGGTGGACTTCACAAATTCATGAACTGGGACAGACCAATACTCACTGATAGTGGCGGGTTTCAGGTTTTCAGTCTCGGTCCTTTAAGAAAAATTAGAGAAGAAGGTGTTGAATTTCGTTCACACATTGACGGGTCAAAGCATTTTATATCTCCGGAAAAATCCATGGAAATTCAAAATGCTCTTGGTTCTGACATAATGATGGCTTTTGATGAATGTGCTCCATATCCATCAACACATGAATACGTTAAGAAATCAATGGAAAGAACTACTAGATGGGCAAAACGCTGTAAGGATTATCATAAGAACACAGATAACCAGTCGTTGTTTGGAATTGTCCAAGGTGGTATGTACAAAGATTTAAGAATCGAAAGCGCAAAGCAAATTACTGAACTTGATTTTCCTGGATATGCTGTTGGAGGACTTTCTGTGGGAGAACCAAGAGATTTGATGTGCGAGGTAATGGATTATACTGTAGAGCTACTTCCAAAGGATAAGCCTAGATACTTAATGGGAGTTGGTACACCTGACTATCTTTTCGAAGCAGTTGAAAGAGGAATTGATATGGCAGACTGTGTGCTTCCTACACGTATGGCAAGACATGGAGCCTTCTTGACTAGCAAGGGTCAACTTACAATTAAAAATGCTAAGTATAAGCAGGATTTCGGACCAATAGATGAAAATTGCAACTGCTATACATGTAGAAATTATTCAAGAGCATATGTTAGACACTTATTTGGAGAAAATGAAATATTAGGTGCAAGACTTGCATCAATTCATAATTTATTTTTCTTGATTAATTTAATGAAAAGTATTAGAATTAGTATAATGGAAGATAATTTTTTAAAGTTCAAAAATGAATTTTATGAGAATTATGGATATAATAAACATTAGGAGGAAATATGCCAGAACAATTTAGTGGAATTTTTATGATGATTATCTTATTTGCATTAATGTATTTTATGATGATCAGACCTCAGAAAAAGAAAGACAAAGAAGTAAAGCAAATGAGAGATAGCTTGGCAATTGGTGATGAAGCGATTACAATTGGTGGAATTCACGGTAAAGTTGTAAAAGTTAACGATGAAGTAATAACTTTAGAAATGACTCATGCTAAGCAAAGAATTGAATTTTCAAAATGGGCAATCGGTAGTGTTGCTAAAAAGGGCAAGGATAAATCAGAAGTTAAGACTGATGAAATTGAAACAGAAACTACTGATATTCAAGAAGACGAAGATAAATAATACATAATATAAAATTATGAAAAAAAAGACCCTGGCAATTTTAATTGCCAGGGTTTTAATATTAATTCTTATTAAATATTTTCTTACCTGCTACAATGATTTCATGTGATAATAATGGAACCATTGAAATGAGTATTAAGGTACCCCATTCTTTTAAAGTTAATCTGCTTGTTTCAAATACCTCAACGAGTATAGGGATTTCTGTAACTGCTATTTGAAGTGCCAAACCTATAACAAATGCACCAATCATTGCTTTGTTATCAAATAAATTCATCTTGAATAATGATTTGTCATAGTTCCTCATACCTATTGCATGGAACAACTGTGAAACACCAAGTGTTGTGAAAGCATATGTTTGAGCATGTTCTATAATCATATAATCATGACCATCTACAATAATAGGTGTTGCTAAATTCAGCATATTCTTAATGTTTTCCAAATTGATGGGGTCTCCGATTTCAATCAGATGAGATATAGGGGACCAAAGGAATGCACCAAGTGTTAATGCTGCAATCATAAATCCATTATATACTGTAAATGCCAAGCCACCGTGAGCAAACAAGCTTTCATTTGGGTCTCTTGGTTTTAATTTCATTATATCCTTATCTTTAGAGTCAACTCCAAGTGCTAAGGCCGGCAATGAGTCAGTGATTAAGTTAATCCATAAAATATGAATTGATTGTAGTGGTGTTGCAAGTCCTGCAGCTATTGCTGTGAACATTGATATAACTTCACCAAAGTTTGAAGAAAGCAGGAACAATACTGTTTTCTTAATGTTTTGATAAATTCCTCTGCCTTCTGCAACTGCTTTTTCAATAGTAGCAAAGTTGTCATCAGTAAGAACCATATCTGCAGCGCCCTTAGCAACGTCAGTTCCAGTAATACCCATTGCAACTCCAATGTCAGCTGCTTTTAGTGAAGGAGCATCGTTAACACCATCACCTGTCATTGATACTATGCTTCCGTTTGATTTAAATGCTTTTACTATCATTACCTTGTGTTCAGGTGATACACGGGCAAATACTCTTAAATTTCTTACTCTGTCATTTAATTGTTCTTGAGTAAGCTCATTTAATTCTCCACCGGTGATGCACTGTTTTTCATCATCTGCTATTCCCAAATCCTTGGCAATAGCAAGAGCAGTATCTCTATGGTCTCCGGTAATCATTATTGTTGTAATGCCGGCACTTTTTAATGTTTTTACAGAATCTTTTGCTTCAGGTCTAGGAGGGTCGATCATACCTACCAAACCAACAAAAGTAAGATTTTCTTCACTAGCTGATGCATCATCTTCTTTAATTCCAAGAGCTAATACACGAAGAGCACCTTGAGCCATTTGGTGTGCTGCATTATTGATATCAGATATATGTTTATCTGTTATATCAAATACTTCACCATTTAAATATATTTTATTACATCTTCCAAGAAGAATATCCATAGCACCTTTTGTAAAGCTTAATACCTTGTTGTTTTGATCTTTGTGAACAGTTGTCATCAGTTTACGAGCCGAGTCAAATGATTGTTCATTAATTCTTGGATTTGTTTGTTCCAAACCTTCTCTAGTTAAATTAACCAATTTTCCCATATCCAACAGCGCCAACTCAGTAGGGTCACCTATTCTTTCATTGTGTGCTGTTGAGGCATCATTACAAAGAACGAAGCCTTTTATAAACATTGTATTTTTATCATAATTCAGTTCATTTACATTCTTTAACTCACTATCTAAATAAACCTTTGTTACAGTCATTTTATTTTGTGTCAATGTACCTGTTTTATCTGAACATACAGTACTTACTGCACCAAGAGTTTCAACTGCTGGAAGTTTTCGAACAATGGTATTAACCTTTACCATTCTTGAAACGCCAAGAGCAAGAACTATTGTTACAACTGCTGTAAGACCTTCAGGAATTGCAGCAACAGCTAATGCAATTGCAGTAATAAACATTTCGATAATATCTCTTTTTTGTATTAAAGCTATACCAAACATTGCAACAACTATTACGATGGCTACTATTCCAAGTACTTTGCCTAAGTCATTAAGTCTTTCTTGAAGAGGTGTCAATTCTTCTTCGCTATCATTTAACATTGTAGCAATCTTACCAATTTCAGTATTCATTCCTGTATAAACGACAACACCCTCACCACGACCATATGCAACGCTTGTTGAAGAATATGCCATATTTATTCTGTCGCCTATACCTATTTCTTCGCTTGATATAAAATTAGCATCTTTGTCTACAGGCACAGATTCTCCTGTTAAAGCAGATTCTTCAATTTTTAAGTTAATTGACTGTGTCAATCTTAAATCAGCAGGTATAATACGTCCTGCTTCAAGTATTACTACATCACCAACAACCAACTCTGCAGCTGGTATTTCCATGATTTTTCCATTACGTCTAACCATAGCCGTAGGGCTTGAAAGATTTTTTAAGGCTTCTAAAGCTGCTTCTGCTTTTGACTCCTGTACTACACCAATAACTGCATTAATTAAAACTACCAGCAAAATAATAATTGCATCTGTTACTTCATCAAGAGCTATTGATATTGCTGCTGCTGCAAATAAGATGTAAATCATTGTGTCCTTAAGCTGAGCAAGAAACATCTGCAATAGTGTTTTTCGATTTTTTTCAATAAGAGCATTTGGACCATTTTGTTCTAAACGTTTTTTTGCTTCATCTGTACTTAACCCGCTGTTTTGAACGTTTAATTCAGAGCAAACTGTTTCTGAGGTTTTTTGATAATACATAATTCTCTCCTTTGTCATTTTACTTAGTATACCATTTTTGAATAAAAAAAGACTTTTCGTATATCTCATTAAAATCCAAGATATACTAAAAGTCTGGTTACCTAATGTTACAATAGCAGATCTTCAGCCAGAATCTTAGATTCGGGTGTTGACTGAAAATTTAAAACTACTCCCTCTTAGCATTTTCACTTTACCAAAAGAGTTATTTGTTGTCAAGAAATATTTATTTCGATTAGTGATGCATTTATAATAATTCAGTTCTTTTTTAAATCAAATTGAATAAAATTTAATGAATCTTAAAATTTGGAGGTTTATTATGAATTTAATAAAATTGTTAAAATATTCGCTATATTTGTTAGTTATTACCTTAGTAGTATTTTTTATTCTTACAATTTACATGTATTATTTTTCCAACCAACCATCGTTTGAAATTGCATATAATTTTGTGGTTCCAATCTGTTTGTTTATCTGTACATTAATGTATTCTAAAAATATTCACGATAAAGGATTATTAAGAGGAATTGAAATTTGGATAGTGTATTTTGCATTTGTACTTTTAATGAAGGTTTTATTTAGTATTACAACTGAAATAAGCATATTACAGCATTTATTTTACCTGCCTGCTTCAATTTTAGGCGGAATAATAGGTGTAAATTTAAAGCATCGTTTTGTCAAGTGACAGCAACTTTCAAAATATGTAAAAAAATGCTTTTAAATAATCTCCAAAAATGCTATAATTTAAAAAGTTTATAATGAGGCGTATATCTTAATTACAATATTTGGGATTACTATTTACTTAGATGTTTCACATACCTCGTTTAAACGTTAAGTAAATTTTTGCAGAAAACGCAAAAATATTTATATCTAGTTATAAGGAGGTTCATTTATGGTACATATTAAAACTTTAAACCAAACAAAACTTACAGATAATATGAATGTAAAAGGATGCGGCGAATGTCAGACTTCATGTCAATCTGCATGCAAAACTTCTTGTACAGTAGGAAATCAAAAGTGCGAGAATAAATAAATCTGTAGTGGCGGCTTAGCCGCTACTTGTGTATGCCCTAACCCCATTATCAGGGGTTTTTTTATGAACATAATTTTTTGGAGGAAATGATGATACACCTATTTAGTATGAAAAACATGTATTTTGCAATTGACACAAACAGTGGAATGGTACATGTTGTAGATGAAGTTACTTATGACTTATTGAAGGATGAAAATTTTAAATGCAGACATAAGGTAGAGAAAATAGAAACAAAATACGGTAAAGAAACAACAGATGAAGCTATTTCTGAGATTAACTATCTAATAGTAAATAATATGCTTTATTCAGAAGATTCAAATCCGGTTAATAAAATAAAACCTGCAATAAAAGCGATGTGTTTAAATATGACTCATGACTGCAATTTGAAATGTGAGTATTGTTTTGCATCCCAGGGTACATACAACGGAGCAAGAGAGATTTTAAGTTTAGAAACCGGTAAAAAGGCTTTTGACTTTCTTGTTAAAAATTCCGGAGCCAGAAGAAACCTTGAAGTTGACTTCTTTGGCGGAGAGCCTTTGATGAATTTTGAAACTATAAAGAAACTTGTTGATTATGGAAGATCATTAGAGATGGATTATAACAAGCATTTCAGATTTACCATAACAACTAATGGAGTATTATTAGATGATGAAAAAATAGACTATATAAATGAAAATATGGATAATGTAGTTTTGAGCATAGATGGAAGAAAATCAAC
>JAQSYS010000366.1 GCA_029256005.1 Sedimentibacter sp. | reverse complement strand
AGATTTAAATCAGTATCTTACTGCGCTTAATTCACAGACATTCACCTACACAGAACTTGAAAAAAGAGTTGCTAGGTATGAAAAAATGATTGAGAATCCATATTTCTCAAGAATTGATTTTACTGAAGAAGGTTATGATGATACAGAAAAAATATATATTGGACTTTTTAATTTAATGGATGAAGATACCCATGAAATAAAAATATATGATTGGCGCGCTCCAATTTCGAGTTTATATTACAGAGCTGAACTTGGTCCGGTGGAATATAAAGCTCCCTCCGGTTCTATAAAAGGAGTTGTATCATTAAAGAGGCAGTATAAGATTAACAAGGGAAAGTTAGAGTACTTTTTTGATAGCAATGTTAATATTGTTGATGAAATGCTAATGGAAGCTTTATCACAAAATATGACTTCCAAAATGAAGACAATAGTTGAAACAATACAAAAACAACAGGATTTAATCATAAGAGATTTATATAATGACCTATTGGTAGTGCAAGGTGTTGCAGGAAGTGGAAAATCTTCAGTTGCTCTTCACAGAATTGCATTTTTACTATATCAGGGTCTTAATTTGAGATTAAGTGCAAACAATATAATAGTAATTTCACCGAATACTTTATTTTCTAACTATATTTCAAATGTACTACCTGAGCTTGGTGAAGACAATATAAATGAATTTACATTTGAAAACATCTTTGTAAGATTGTTTGAAAACAATCTGTCAGTAAAAACTAAAAGCGAGAATTTTGAAAATATTATTTGTGCTAAAAGCGAATTTAAAAGGAACTTTTTAAGATCTTGTAATGAATTTAAGGGTTCTAGTGTATTTATTAGCATAATTGACAGATTCATTAAATACTTTGAACATAAATTAATTAAATTTAATGATATTTACTATAATGGTGAAATAATTGAAACACGTCAGCTCTTGAAGCAATTTCTTATAAGTGGAAAGCTTGATATGCCGACTTCAAAGAAATTAAAAATTATTGAAAACAGAATCATGGATAAGGTTCGTGACAAAAAAGACTTAAGAAGAAGCAAAATTGAATCAGCAGTTGATAATTCAAAAAATCATGAGTTTGAGAGCAAGGCCTTTACAAGAGTTTTAGCTGCAAGGGAAACCTCAATTTTGTTAAACAACATCCATAAATTTACCGAATTTAACAGCTATGAATTATATAAAAAGCTTTTTTCAAACAAAGATATGTTTAAGAAATTAGCCAAGGGCTTGGAATTACCTGATAATATTGATGAAATAATTGACTTTACAAATGATTCTTTAAATGATCCTTTCAACATTCCTTATGCTGACGGAATAGCTTTAATGTATTTAAAAGTAAAAGCTGAAGGTGCCGACTCCTTTAGCGGCATAAAACAAGTTATCGTTGATGAAGCACAAGATTATTATCACATGCATTATTATTTACTCAAAAACTTGTTTAAAGAAGCTAGGTTTACGATAGTTGGAGATTTAAATCAGGCGGTTGAAAGAAATACCGATACGACTTTTTATGACGAAATAATATCTATTTTCAATTATGATAAAAGCAGTAAAATATTTTTAAATAAAAGCTACAGAAGTTCATATGAAATAAGCAAATTCTGTGAAAAACTTTTAGATCATGGTTTGAAAACAGAATATTTTAAACGAAATGAAGAAGAACCAGAAGTAGTATATCTGAAAGATGAAATCAGTATAGAGGATAAATTAATCCAAGATATAGATAAATACAAAGCTCAAGGATTCAATTCAATTGCTGTAATTTGTAAAAACAGAGCTGAAGCTGCAAATCTTTATTTCAAACTCAAGGTAAAGATAAATATTAAATTGGTTGATTACCTTGGTGAACAAAATATTACAGGCATAATCATTGTGCCGGTTTATTTAGCAAAAGGACTGGAATTAATACCTTGTTTGATAAAAAGCTTCTTTATGTTGCATGTACCAGAGCGCTACACAGATTATCTTTATACTATACAGGAAAAATCAGCAGATTTTTAAAGAATTAACAATTAGCGCCATCGGTAATTTCCGATGGTGTCTTTTTATATTGAAAAATGAACAATGAGCATTGAACAATATAAATATGCGACTATACTAAGATCTGCCATATTTAATTGCTCATTTATTGCTGTACATTGTTCATTTTAACTTGCTGATTATTTGGAGCGGGTGATGGGAATCGAACCCACACAGCCGGCTTGGGAAGCCGGAACTCTGCCACTAAGCTACACCCGCAATATCTTAATTATAATTCAGTTGTATTAAAAAATCAATAAATAATTAAATTATTAAGTATTTTCTTAGTTTAAAGCTACTGAGGAGATTCGAACTCCTGACCTACTGATTACGAATCAATTGCGCTACCAGCTGCGCCACAGTAGCATTTTTCTGACATTTTTTAACTACACTATATTTAATTTAATACTTTTTTAACTAATTGTAAACAGTTTATTACTCATAGTTTTAAATTTTTTGTACAAGTATTTAATTATTTTTTTATCTAAACATTTACCTGAAAAATGTAACTTCTCCAATTTATTTCCAAGGAAATATAGTAACAATGAGTATTCTCACACATATATTATAATATATAATTTTTATATTAAGGAGTGTATATATGGATAATAATAACAATAATATCCCTCAAATTTATGACAGCACTAAGGACTACAGCATATACAGAGATGATACTAATGATGTGTTCAGTGCAAGGTACAATAGATTTGATAATAGATATGATTATGACAGGTTTTATGACAGAAGATTTGACAGAGATTATGATAGAGATTATGACAGAATGAGATATTATAGATACCCATATTGCGACAGATATGGAAGATGTGACAATTCACTTTGGTGGATGTTCTGGCCTTTCTTCTTCCTGTAACTAATGAGGGTCAAAAAAATTAATGACCTGAGATTGGTAAGCAATTGACTTATAAAAATTAACGATTGTTTATTAATAAGAAATTAAAGGGCGTATACACGCCCTTTATATATTAGCCCCTGATTATTGCTTAGAACTTCCTGCTGCCCGGTTTAATGGGATTTGATCCTTCATTGCACAAAGGACAGAAGCCTGGCTCATAAGTTTCAAACTCCAATTCTATTGCACTATATATGGGCAGGTGTATTTCACTGGACTTCCTGTCAACAATACAACCAATACCAATTACAATTCCTCCATAATTTTCCAATAGCGTTGATGTTTCAATAGATGATTTTCCGGTTGTTACTACATCTTCCATTATTAATATTCTTTCACCGTGTTTAATTTCAAATCCACGACGAAGTGACATAACATTGTTCTCTCTTTCAGTAAAAATAGCTCTTATTCCCAGCTGTCTTCCAAGCTCATAAGCTGCTGTTATCCCACCCATTGCAGGTCCTACAACCACATCTATTCCTAGATCTTTCACCTTTTCAGCTACTATTGATATAACCTTTTCTGTTTTGTCAGGATACTGCATAAGCTTAGCACATTGACAATATTTATTGCTGTGCTTTCCTGATGACAATAAAAAGTGTCCTTCCAACAATGCTCCACATTCCTTTAATATTTCTACTACATCAATATTCATACTATTCCTCCACATATATTAGCATAATTTAAACAATTGTTCAGCTATCACTTTGCAACTGTTCACCCACTGTTATTTTATTATTCCTCTAATTTCATCTAATGTCTTAATTCCTTCTCTATCCATGTAATCATTCAACCCGTTGATAATATCAATTGCTATATCAGGTTTAATAAAGTTTGCTGTACCTATTTGAACCAACGTTGCACCTACCATTATAAACTCAATTACATCTTCTACACTACTTATTCCACCAAGTCCGCAAACCGGTATTTTAACTGACTTAGATGCTTCATGAACCATTCTCAATGCAATTGGTTTGACGCAGGGACCTGACAAACCCGCATACATATTATCGAATACTGCTTTTCTTTTTTTAATATCTATAGCCATTGATTGTATCGTATTAATAAGTGATAACCCATCTGCTCCTGCCTCTTCACATGCTATTGCCATATCCGAGATACTTTCAGCATTTGGTGATAATTTAACCATTAACGGCTTCTTGCATATTCTTCTAATTTTAGAAACAATATCATAAGCAACAGATGCTTTAATACCAAATGCCATACCTCCGGTTTTTACATTTGGACAAGAAATATTAAGTTCTATTATAT
>JAQSYS010000039.1 GCA_029256005.1 Sedimentibacter sp. | reverse complement strand
GCCAATGTCATTAGCATTAATTGTGTTTTGTCACCTACCTCAGCAACAAAGACTAAAACAAATGCTTCTATAAACTCTTCCAGCATGAATTCCTCCAAAAAAAATATTTTACTTAGTTCTTTAATTAAATTCAGTTATATATTATAATATTTGAGAAGACATATAAACAGAACATTAATTTATTATTGTTATTAAATGGAGGCATAATGGATTTAAATATATTAATTACGACTGCACCTTTTGGAAACGGACATAAGATGGTGGCAACTGCACTGAAAAATGCCTTTATTAATAAGGGCTACCACAATGTATTCATTGTTGACCTGTTTACTGAAGCACATCCCAAAATTACAGAAACGATTAAAAAAGCATATATTAAAAGCTATGAATTTGGCGAAGCATATTCAATAATGTATTACGGATCAGAAAAACTCACTGACAAAAGAGTTATTGAGCTTTACAGAAATTTCGGTTATAAAAAATTAAGAGAGATATCTAATAATTTTAAACCTGATGTAATAATAAACACATTCCCTGTACTAGCCTCATTAAAGATTAAAAATAGTATTGGCGAAAACATACCTGTATTTAACATAGTAACCGATTTTTATGTTCATAAACTATGGCTTAGCGAGGAAATTGATAAATTTTATATCGCTACTGAAGAGTTGCAGGAAGAATTGATGAAAATGAATATACCTGTTGAAAAAACAGTTGTGTCTGGGATACCAATCAGGGAGGCCTTTGAAGAAGCAGAAAGCATTTCCATGCTCTATAGAAAATATAACTTTAAGAGGGGCAAAAAAATCATTCTTATCAACTCAGGAGCATTTGGAGTATTTAAAGATATTAAAAAAGTATGCATTGAGTTGTGCAGAAATAAAATGATTCAGGTTGCAGTAGTATGTGGTAACAATAAAATCCAAAAAATGAAGCTTGAAGCATTGGGCTTAAGAAACCTAAAGGTATTTGGGTTCATAGAAAACATTGATGATCTGTATAAAATTGCATGCTGTATGATTACAAAATCAGGAGGCATCACATTAAGCGAGGCATTAGCAGTACAGATACCATTAGTAATTATAAAACCTGTGCCCGGTCAGGAAAAAGAAAATGCTTTGTACTTTGAAAATAAGGGAGCTGCAATTATTGCTAACAACTCCTATCAGATTATAAACAGTACAATAGAACTCATTAACAACCCCGCATTACTTAATGCAATGAAAAAGAATATGAAAAAAATGTATAATAAATCATCATCTATTAAAATTGTTGAAGATGTAGTTGAAAGCATGGAAAGGTAGTACTATTACATAAAATAAGGTCTGGATTATCCAGACCTTTTCTATTTATAAGTTACTATAATTTTATCCTTATTTAACGATTGTGCAATCGCTCCTGCCATAAAGACCAATAAACTTGCGCCTACCCCAATAAATATGGGATCTATGCTAAGTTCTAAAAATAATTCTGCTAAAAAGTAACAAACAACTCCTATTATGCTTGAGGCAACTGCAAAATTATGATGTACTTTTTTCTTAAAGAATAATGCACCAAGCATTGGGAACAAAAGCACTACTCCTCTTAATCCAGTAGCCATAAAACCCCATTTCAATATAGATGATTGAAGATTTATGCTGGCAAATAATGCCGATATAATAAATGAAATTATAATAAACGTCCTGTTTACAACTAATTCTTTTTTATCATCTAATTTTTCATCTATAAATTTTTTATAAATATCCTTGGACATTATAGTTCCAAATCCAAGAGCCATTCCTGAGCCTGTTCCAACGAGAGCCAAAAGAAGTGTAGCTAATATTGCACCGCCAAGCAATGGAGGCATATTATTAATTACAAACAATGGAAATGCCTGACTTGATTCTATAAAAGGATAATTAACCTTCATATACATTCCAATTAACACTGCACCAAGGCCCACAGGTGGCATCAATAAAGCTGAAATTATAGTGGCATTAATTGCTTGTTCGTGCGTTTTGCCGGACAATATTATCTGTACATAAGTCTGCCCGCAAATTACTCCCAACACAACAGAAAGTAATGAACCTAAATCAACCCCCAGTCCTCTTGAAAATAGATTGAAGTAAATATCCTTTGGCAAGGAATCATATACTGAAAAAGAACCTCCGCTCAAACTCCATATCTTATATGTTCCGAAGATTATTGCAATATAAGTTAAAACTAACTTTACATTGCCTAATATGCCAGTTCCTATCACTCCTCCAAAGGTAACATAACATATCATTATGATTACTGTTATAGTAGCACTCATAATTGGATTAATTCCAAAAACCGTTGTCAAAAGGGCATTTGCAGATAAAATTTGAGCTACAATATTCAAAATAATACCCAGAGAACTGAGAACTGATGTAATAGTTCCACAAACAGTTCCATATTCTCTGGTTATAGCTTCCTGTATTGTATCAATATTTGTGTTCCTCAATGGTTTAATAAAAATAAAACCAAACAGTAAACATCCAAGTCCTGTGCCCAATGTAAACCACCAAGCAGTCATGCCATAAGTAAAAGCCAGCTGAGCAGTGCCTATGGTTGAAGACCCGCCTATTAATGTACTTATGAGTGCACCAGCAACCAAAGCAGTACCTGAACTTTTTCCTCCATTAGAGAAATCTGATGCATTCTTTACCCTTTTACCTGAATTAATCCCAATCACCATAATAATTGATAAAGTTAATACCATACCAATTATATGGATATAATTTACTTCTTCCATTTTCTCCCGCCATCTTTCTACTAGCTGATAAATTAGTTACTTTATTTCAACTTAGAATTGATAAGTTTTCCAAGACGTTCTGTACCGACTCTGATTTTATCAGGAGAAACCCCGCCAAAGCTTATTCTCATACAATTACTTCCTTTTCCACCTCTTTCGACGTAAAAGCCTTCACCTGCTACATATGCTACTTTTACTTCTGGATTAGTAGTTGCCTCTATTAGAAGTTCTGTTGTATTAATTCCGCCCGGTAGTTCAACCCACATGAAAAGGCCTCCATCAGGAGTTGTTCTCTTTGTTCCTTTAGGAAAATATTTGTCAATGCATTCCATCATAACATCTCTTCTCTCACGATACAAATCGCATATCATCTTATGATGTGCAGGATAGTATCCTCTTTTGAAAAACTCTGCACATAATATTTGTGGAAGCATAGAAGTGTGCGAATTTGTCGCAGTCTTGACATCAAATAATTTATTTGAAACTTCATCGTTTGCTAAAATGTAGCCAAGCCTTGAACCAGCTGAAAATATTTTTGAAAAGCTGTTAGCCAGTATAGTATGACCAGTCTTATCATATGATTTAATGGGAAGCAAATCACTGCCACTGTATCTTATATCTCGATATGGATCATCCTCTAAAATAATAACATCATACTTGCTCCCAAGCTCTGCTATTTTCTTTCTTCTTTCCAACGATAATGTAATGCCTGTTGGATTTTGGAATGTAGGTATTACATAAACCATCTTTGGATTATATTGTATTATCTTAGCTTCCAAATCATCCGTATCCATTCCATTATCATCCATATTTACCGGAATGCATCTTGCCTGAAACATTTCAAAAACTTCAATTGAATGAACAAAACTTGGCGATTCAACCAATATAATATCACCTGGGTTAATATAAAGCTGACATAGCATGTTTATAGCTTCCATTCCGCCACTGGTTATTACTATATTGTCTGATTTCGCGCTAACTCCTTTAGGAGCTAACAAATCATTTACTACGACATCCCTGAGGTCCTTTATCCCAACTACAGGTCCATACTGAAGAGCTTCAAATCCTCTTTTTTCTGTTCTCATAATGTCATTGGTTATTTCGCGGATAATATCAACAGGAAGTGCCTCTCTGGCTGGTGCTCCACCTCCAAAAGAAATAATTTCAGGGTCATTCATTGCTCCAAATAATCTTTTAACTACAGCTGCTGAATTTTCCATACTATTAATGCGCTCTGCAAATTTTGACATATTCTCCACCTTCTATTTAGTTTAATTTTATATATAATACTGTTATTGTTAATTTATCACAAGTTTGTACTAAAGTCTACTGAACTTTGTTCAATAAGGGCTTTGCCCGTCATTCATTGTTCCTATTATTTATGCTTAAACTTCCCAAGTTTTTCATGCAACACCTTGTAAAGGCATTTCTTAAAGTTTTCATCCTGTTCCTTAGTTCTCTTTGAAGGACCTTTTGTTTTGCCTCCAAGCTTTCTAATTTTGTCACTGATGTATCTTGATTGAAGCAAGTTGTCAATATTTGTTTTATTTATAAAAAATCCTGCAGTATGGATTACAGCTGAAGCTTTGTTCAAAACAAGGCTTGATAACCCATAGTCCTGAGTTACTAATATGTCATCTTCCTTAAAAATCTGTACGATTTTATAGTCTACAGAATCTCTTCCCTTCTCTACTATAATAATCTGATGGTCGCTAACGATATAATGGTCCATATCTACCACAATAATAAGTTCTATCCCAAATTCATTTGCAGCAGTCTCGCATATTTCCTTTACCCGCTGAGGGCATGCATCTCCATCTATAATAATCCGCATGAAAAAATCTCCTTTTTTATTTAAATTATGACTTAATATGTTAATATGTTAATTAAACCTAAATTAATTTTTTTAATCTTTCACGCTGTTTATTTCTTTATAGCCTAAATCTGTAAGAAATGTACCTTGTCTTCCTCTTTTTTTGATTATATATCCTTGCTTTTCTAAGCTGTCCAGTCTAGTTCTCACTTGTGAACTAGTCATATCAAGACCTTCTTCTTTTAGCTTGAGTGATAAATTTTCTCTTCCTGCTGAAATATTATTAAACTGAAGCTCATTTATACACTTTAATAATGCTATTTGCACACTACTTAAACATTTAAATTGTTTCATATTATGTGAATCTAATGAATGCTCAAAAAAGTTACTGTCAGGCAAATCAGACATAGTTAATTCACTTCCTGTTCTTACAGCAAGCATATATTGAATAGTACTTTCTAATTCTCTTACATTGCCATGCCATTTATATTTCATGAATTCATCTATAACCTCTTGTCTTACTTTTACATCAGCAGTTGAATCAATTTTTATAAAATATGAAACAAGCTCTACTATGTCATTAAGTCTTTCTCTAAGAGGTGGAATATACAAATATCCTATTTTTAGCCTATAATATAAATCTGATCTAAATTGCTTTTCTAAAACCATATTTTTTAAATTTTTGTTGGTAGCAGCAATAATTCTAACATCAACCTTTTTAATTGATGTGCCTCCCAGCATCATTATTTCCTTTTCCTGAAGAACTCTTAATAGCTTTGTTTGAAGTTTTGGAGACACATCTCCAATTTCGTCTAAAAAAATTGTACCTCCCTCAGCAAGTTCGAATAGTCCTATTTTGCCACCCTTTTTTGCTCCTGTAAATGCCCCTTCTTCATAACCAAAAAGCTCACTTTCAATTAATTCATCAGGAAGTGCACTGAAGTTTATTGCAATATATGGTCCTTTATTTCTTTTAGAATTTTGGTGAATAGCACTTGCAAAAAGCTCCTTACCTGTTCCGCTCTCGCCTTCAATCAAGACAGTTAAGTCAGTCTTCGCAAGTTTAATAGCAGTATTTTTAATTTCCTTAAGTAGTGTGCTGGAACCGATTATATTTTCAAAATTATGTCTTGCAACATGACCTTTTATCAAATAATCATAATTTGGAAGCTTTTTGTTTTCTTTTAATTCATTATGGTCTGTAGTTATAACAATATCTTTTCCTACGGGAGTTATAAACTTATTTACCTTAACGATAGTTCCCATAATATTAAGCTTCTTATTATCAAATGTATCCTTGCTTAAAAAATATGGATATAGCTCTCTATCAATTATATTTCTGATATTTTTGTTTTCAAGTTCCTTCTCTGTAAGTAACAATTTTCTCATTATTTCATTTGCATATTTTATATAACCGTTTTCATCAAATACTAAAATGCCATTAACAAGATTATGAATTATATTGTTGAGATAACCGTTTAGTGCATTGACATTATTGTTTATTGCTGATATACGCATAGAAACATTTATAATTTTTTGCATATATTTTTTCGTGATAAATGTTGTATCCTTATGGCTTAAATTTAATTTATCCATTATAGCATACAATGAATTTATATTAATGATTCTAGGTCCTAAATTAATTATATTTTCAACACAGCTTGGAACCTTATCGGGTTCTCCTGGAGTAATAGCGGTTTTTAATTTTTTGTAGTTATTTATGCTAGGGTAATATGGATAATATATTATGTGATTTAGTCCAAGTTCCTTTAAATCATTTATAGAGCTTATGGCAGTTTCTTTTTCATCATTTACCAACAAAACCTCTTCATTAACAGGTATATTAGCAACCTGGTCAATAATATCAAAATTTACACTTCTTTCACATACAACTATATCATTATATTCATGATTTAATTGCATGTCTTTTAGCTCTTCCATCATTTCCTTGCTAGAAACAACCATTAAATCACATTTGAAATTATTTATTATACCTTCTTCTTGTGAATATGCTTCCAGTATATAGCTATCTGGTACAAATTCTTTAATTTGCTTATACAAAAACTCCTTTGTATTAACGGAGCCAGCAATAAGAACTATTTTTTTATCCATTACCACACCACCTTTCCAAAAATTATACCATTTAATTATATATCAAGCCATAAAAAATTCTGAGGTTGCCCTCAGAATTCTTATTTGTCTTCAAAAATACCATATACAATTGCTTTTTTATCCCGAACCATTATTTTACCCTTAGCTAATACGGTGTCTACATCCAGGTTTTCATCGAGCAGACATAAATCTGCATCCATACTAATAACTATTTTGCCTTTATTCTTTAGCTTCAGTATTTTTGCTGGGTTAGTAGTAATAGCTCTTATTGCCGTTTCCAATGGTATATTTTCTCTGAATACACATTCCTTGATTGCTTTAATTAAACTAGTTGATTTTCCAATACCTATACCTATATATTCCTTTTTCTCATTGAATATAGGCATACTTCCTTGACCATCTGATGATAGAGTGAAGTTATCCTGGTTAACTCCCTCTTCCAGCAATCTTTTCAATCCTTTACTAAATCTTACTTCACCATCTGTTTCTTCCCAGAAATCAGGATCCTCACTTCCAGTAAAATCAATGTAGCCTCCATCTTTAGCAAAATGAACACATTCCTCAAAAAGATCATGATTTCTGTTTACATGAGTAGGTAAAAATTGAGTAATTGGTATTTCAGTTTCCTTGAGTGCCCTTCTTAACAAATCAATTTTTCTAGGACCATCTCCTAAATGAATGTTTATGATGCCAGCCTTCCCTGAAAGCATGCCAGCAACCCTTGCATCAGCAACCGCTCTTACAAATTCTTCAAATGTTGGTTGAGATGAACGATGGTCTGATATAGCAACTTCACCTATACCTATTACTTTATCTACAACCATTATATCCTTCATGATTTCACCGGTTATTGTTTTTAATGGAAGCCTATAAGAACCTGAATAAATATATGATGTAATTCCTTCTTCTTCTAAGCCTCTAGCTTTTGCTAGCAAAGAAATTAAATCTCTTCCTACACCGTCTGTTCCTAGGCATCCAACTACTGTTGTAACGCCTGCTGTTGTAAGACCTGTAAGTGTAGCTTCCGGAGTTCTTGTAGAAAAGCCTCCTTCACCTCCACCACCTAAAATATGCACATGTGAATCTATAAAGCCTGGAACTAACTTTTTACCCTTAGCATCAATTTCTACTATCTCGGTAAAACCGTTTGTTTCAAAAGATATTAAGTTGTCAACTGCTGCAATTTTTTCGCCTATCACTAATACATCCTTAATTCCTATATGTTCAGGCTTATAAACATCTGCATTTCTTATAATTGTAATCATATCTTTTTCCTTTCCTTTTTAATGTCTCATTGTTTATTGCAAATTCATGGATACCGCTATTATTATAGTTATAGTACCTAATAAGAAAAAGAAAGCCTGCATTTTAATTTGATATTTAGCCCATTTTGACCAGTCGATTCTTGCAACACCAAGTACTCCTATCAAGCTTGCTGAAACAGGTGTGAATGCATCTACAAAACCTGCGCCAAGTTGGTATGCCAATACTGCAATTTGTCTGGAAACTCCCACTATATCGGAAAGAGGTGCCATAATCGGCATTGTAAGAGCTGCCTGACCTGAATTTGATGTTACTACTAAATTAAACAAGCTTTGGAATAAATACATGCTCCATGCAGCAATCGCAGCAGGAACCCCATTTAATGCATTTCCAATGCTGTAAAGCACTGTGTTTAAAGCAGATGCTACATTGGCATTTGAACCACCAAGAACTAAAAGTATACCTTTTGCCATACCTACAACAATTGCAGTTCCGGCCAAGTCAGCAACTCCTCCCTGGAATGCAGATGCCATATCATTTATTGTCATATTATTAAGCTTAAATACAACAGCGATTATTCCTGCAACAAATCCCATTACAAAAAACTGTGAGGCTATTTCAGGTATATAATATGCCTTTGCTGTTACACCCCAAATAATCCATATTAAAACAACCAACATTTCAAGAAGAATCAACTTATGACCAAGTGTGAACTTCATATCTTCTTCATTAGTATTTTCTAATCTGTTTCTAAAATATTCGTCAGTTTCATAAACGGCTGAAAGCTCTGGTTTCTTTCTTATCTTTTCAGCATATACCATCATGTAAGCAGCTGATAACCCTGTTATTACAAACCACATTATTAATCTAAAGGTTGCACCTGATAATACAGGTATGCCAGCAATTCCTTGTGCTACAGCCACACTGAATGGACTCATCCAGGACGCAGCATTACCAACCTGAGAAGCTACATAGGTAACTGTAACTGCAACTATTGAATCATATCCCAAAGCTATAACGAAAGGAACCATAATCATAGCAAATGGAATAACCTCCTCAGACATACCAAAGGTTGCTCCTCCCAATGAAAACATTAAAAATAAGAGTGGAAGAGCAAGTCTTTCGAGACCTTTAGTTTTTCTGATAAAAGCATAAATACCGGAATCAATTGCTCCAGTCTTCATTATAATTCCAAAGGAACCTCCTACAACTAAAATCAATGCAACTATACCAACCGCTGAACCATATTTATCTCCAGTAACAAGTCCTTCAAATATATAGTTCATAAATCCAAAGCCTTCATAGTCATCTGTTCCCCAGACTCTTGCTGTTTTATGTAGTCTTTGGCTTGTATCATACATTGATTCGCCATATATCTCATACAATACATCATCTGTCAATCCTAAGTCATCTAAATCAGATTGACTAAAGTCTGAACCTGCAACAAGTGCTTTTAAAGACTCTTGGTCAACACCTATTTCCTGAAGCTTTTCAGTGTCACCAGCTAAATTCTTTAATTCTTGCGATAAGAAATCAGAATTTAAGTTGTAGCTGTATCTGAATGTTTCAGCCATAAGGACTGTCCTTGTCTTTGTCGCACCATTGTTATCAGTGTATTGAATTTCATGTACACTGAATTTTCCCGCAGGAACAATAAATGTCAACGCCCAGCAAAGTAGAACAACAACAAATATAATTGCATAAGTATGAGGCGTGCGCATTTTTGTGAAATCTTTTTTGATTTTGTTATTTGACTCATTTTTTTTGGACATAATATTCCTCCAATTAATTTAATTGCTTATACATATGCAATTTGTGTGCCATACATAAAATAATTGAAATTCCAGTCTTGATTTTAAATTGGATACTTAATTGGTGTGTTATTGGTTTTTATTGGTCATTTATTGTAATAAGAATATTATTTTTGCAAAATTTTATTAAGCGAGTATATATCAGTTCTGACATGCTTTAATAATGGAAGCTCAGTTCTAACCTTCTTAACAAAATCCAAATCTATTTCCTGAATAATGTATCCTTTTTCTTCATCTAACTTATTTACTACATTCCCCCATGGAGATGTAACAATGGAATTACCAAATGAATGATAGGTTGCCTCCATGTCTCTGGCAGGAGCAACACCTATAGCATATACCTGATTGTCAAGTGCTCTAGCCCTAAAACTGAGCTCCCAGTGTGCAGGTCCTGTTGTCATATTGAATGCACCTGGATATATAATAACCTCTGCACCTTCTGCTGCCATCAATCTGCTTAATTCAGGGAATCTTATATCATAACATATTGCTAGACCTATTTTACAAAACTCTGTATCAAATACTGTCACATCATTTCCAGGTGTAAATGTATCCGATTCTTTAAAATATTGTCCTCCCTTTACATCAATATCAAATAAGTGTACTTTTCTGTGTTTTGCAATTTGTTTTCCGCTTTTATCGAATACATATGCTGTATTATAAACCTTATCATTTTCCAATTCTGGCATTGTTCCTGCAACTATGTAAATTCCATTTTCTTTTGCAGCATCACTCATAGCTGCATACGAAGTTCCGCCTTCTTTTTCACTGAACTTTTTAAACCATTCATTATCATATGGACAACAAAACATTTCAGGTAATACTGCAATGTCTGCGCCTTCCTTTGAAACCTTTTCAATTAATTTAACTGCAATATCTATGTTCTTTTCTTTATTGTCATAAACATGAGTTTGCAATAAAGCTGCCTTAAATTTGCTCATATTATCCCTCC
>JAQSYS010000038.1 GCA_029256005.1 Sedimentibacter sp. | reverse complement strand
GCAAGGGTAGAAGGAAGTTTTTCCAAAAACTCATACAATACTTCAAATTCACTATTGACATCAATTCGTAAAGCTTGAAAAGTTCTTTGACATGTCTTTTTAATTACTTCGTCTCTTTCTTTTCCCTTGATAAAGTGAAGAGCATCTTTTATAATTTGTTGGAGCTGAGTTGTTGTTGATATATCTTTGCCTTTATTGATTTCTGAAATAATAGCTCGAGCAATTGCTGCGGCATTAGGTTCGTCAGCATTTTCTATCAACATACCTTCTAATTCATCTTGTGAAATATCCTTTAAACGTTCTGCAGCAGATACACCTTTTTCAGGATCTAGGCGCAAGTCTAATGGCCCTTCACTCTTAAATGAGAACCCTCTCTCAGGATTATCTATTTGCATGGAAGAGACACCTAAGTCTGCAAGAACAAAGTTCAATGGTCCTGATTCTAAAGCTATTTCATCTATATTGGAAAAGTTCAATTGTTTAATCGTCAAAATCTCAGAGCCATAACCTAATTTTTCTAAACGCTCCTTGGTGCGCGGTAATTCTATAGAATCTACATCAATTGCATACAAGTGTCCCTTTGAATCTAAACATTTAAGCATTTCTAATGTGTGACCACCATAACCCAGAGTTGCATCTAATCCGATTTGACCTGGAGTGATTTGTAAAAATTCCAATATTTCATCAATACAAATCGAACGATGCATACCAGCTGGAGTATTGCCCTTTTGAATGATCTTTGCTACGTCATCAGCATATTTCTCAGGCTGTAGTTCCTTATATTTTTCATTAAATGTTTTAGGATGTGTGCCTTTATATCGAGGTCGTCTCTTATGTTTTTCTTCTTGATTATCCATTCCGTAACCATGGAAATATTGAGCTTATAATTTTGAAACTTGAATATAATGTTTTACAAAATGTCCAGCTCATTCTTTCCTTCACCTTTAATATTATTTTAATGTTTATTTAAATTATATGATACCAAATACAATTTATAAAAGCAAACTATTAAGAAGAAAATTGGAGAAAATATGTAGTAAAGATTAAGTATATCTTGCCTACATTTTATGTAAAAAAGAGGGTAACCAATACAACGTGAGTTACATTATTATTGTCTTCTTCAAGTGCGTCTTCAAGTAATTCCTCTAAACACTCAAAAACATCTTCGCAGTCACGTACCCTTCTGTTTCTTTCTCCAGCAACATCTTCATTTCGGTTACACCAATGATTACAATTATGATTATTATTGTTTTCACCTAGCACATCTTCAAGTAACTCTAATAAGCATTCAAAAACAAAATCGCAGTCACGACTTCTTCTGTTTCTTTCACCAGCTACATTATTTCTATTAGACATATTTTCACACCTTTCTTATATTTTGAGTCAAGCTCAATAATAATATATTACATATTAAAAAAAGTGTGATAGCTTGTCTGTTTATATAGGTAATAGGCAACAATTCCAACCTCACTTTGATCTTTTTTTCAAAGTAAAGGTGACTGAAGGGATAATCTTCAGTCAAGACTCTGTTGTTTAAAAGCAAGAACCTTAATAATAAAAAAATCCCCTTTCATTGAATAGTATATCACATTGTTCAACAAAAGGGGTTCATTTCAAAGTACATACAATAAGCTATTGCATCTTGTGAAGCTGCTAAAGGAAGTTATTCCATGATGGCTCAATCAACTGAAGATCAAACAGCAAAACAGATGGTTAATCAAATGAAATCTGATATTGAAGGGCACCTTCAATTGCTAAACAGTAGATTGAACTATTTAAGCGATAACAATCAATTAAATAGTAAACAGCAATAAGGTAAGGGCAGAGCGACTTCTAATTCATACAATAAAAAGGGCAGCCATACACCAAAGTGTAGGTTCTGCTCTTTTAATTTAACTCTATCCAGCCAGCGTTATTCACGAGTGGCTATATAGTGTGTTATAAAATTGTACTGTAAATTACATAGCCAGGCGGTTAATAACCTCTTATGAGAGGAGGCTTGGCAATATTATTCGATAATTTTAATGTCTTTTACAACAATGTCTTCTACAATGATTATTATTGTCTTCAAGTGCGTCTTCAAGTAATTCTTCTAAGCACTCAAAAACATCTTCACAATCATTTACTCTTCTATTTCTAATTCCACGTACATTGTCATTCCAATCATCATTTCTTCTATTGCGACGATTGTTTTCACCTAGCTCATCTTGAAGTAAATCCAACAAGCACTCAAAAACATCTTCACAGTCATTTACTCTTCTATTTCTAATTCCACGTACATCATTATCTCTATTCCACATAACATTACACCTCGAATTTGTTTTGAGCCAAAGCTCAATATTAATATATTCAATAGTAGCAGAAGCGTGATGGCTTGTCTGTTTATATAGGTAATATGCAACAATTCGTCCCACACTTTGTTTAATTCCTCAAAATAAAAATGGCCGAAGAAATAATCTCTCCAGCCTAAGTACTGATACTAATAACTAAAACATGAGGGTAAGTATAGTATTATATGTCATTATTTATTTTGAGTTACTCATTTCTTATATAAATACCAAGTATTACTTCCAACTTCATATTTTAATTCATAGAAAGAATACAATATATCGATTGAAAAAGTGGTACCACAATATCCTATAAAATTTTACATATATTTTGTCGATTAGTGTCAAAAATATATGTTTTACATATATTACGGTATATTAAATTTTATATAAGTGTTGCTAAAATATTTGTTTTATGTATTTTGAGTGAAAGGAGAATATATTTTGAATAATGATATTAATAATGATTATCCAACATACAACAAGGATATCAATTACAATGATGTGAGTATTAACAGATTTGATATGAGACGTGATTTCGATTTTGACAGAAGACGTGATTTTGACTTTGACAGAAGATTTGACAGAAGATTTGACAGAAGATTTGACAGAAGATTTGACAGAAGACGTGACTTTGATTTTGACATTCCGTTTTGGTTTTTTTTCTGGAGTTCTTTCTTTTAAACATAAGGTAGATTGTTGTCCGGCACGACAACAATCTACCTTTTCATGAATACCTTTAGGAATTCCCAAACTAAATAAATAAAACGATCAATGCTTAGAAATTATATAATTTTTGAAGATGGCCATAACTTTTATTGGTTCGTTTAAAATTTTCATTATCATCACCCTTTAGAACGTGCGTTCGGATTTTGCATTTATTATATCACAGTTCTTAAAAAATAAAAGAGTTAAACAAATAAAAAAAATAGCTAAGATAAAAAACATAGCTATTCTTTGAGCAATGACATTATGTTAATTTTATGTTAATTCAGTTTTCTAAAACCTAAAATTACGGTGATAATCATTGCAACAAGTGAACCATGAGGGATTCGAACCCCCGACGAACAGATTCGAAGTCTGCCACTCTATCCCCTGAGCTAATGGTCCATGACTAATAAATTATATATCAAATTTAAAAAAATATCAATAGTTTTGAAAATTCATTTATTTTAGTGTTATTTAAACAGAATGAGCGCTGGCAGCTTAACACTTAATATTCAGCATAACTTTTCGTATTATAAAATAAAACATTTTTATTTATAATGAATTGTGCTATAATAACTGTTATGCAAATTAAGGTTGTATTAATTTATGTAGGATAAAATAATACAATGCGGCATATAAATAAATATAAGCACTTAATTATGAGCTTAACTTTTAAATTGTCGGGAGTGAGTATATGGTATCTAGGAGAAAATATATTCTTACGATTATCGTGGTTGTCTTAGTAACTGCTTTTTTGACCTTAACATTGGGAAATGTGTTCTTGATTGAAGTAGGGCAAAGAGTAGTTTTATCTGAAGAAGCATACACTGAGATGAGGGATATATACGAAAAATATGCAAAGCAAGAAAGTGTAATGGAAATTGCAAAACGAGAGTTTCTGTATGAAGCAAATGAGGATAAGATGCTTGAAGGAGCATTGGAAGGAACCTTGAAGGCTTTAGGAGATCCCTACACACAGTTTATGACCAAGGAAGAGTTTGAAGCTCTGATGCAGGATACCGAAGGGACATATGAAGGTATTGGAGTTTACATAACTGCAAGCGAGGATAATAAAATATTAATAGTATCTCCAATAGAAGATACTCCTGCTGAAAAGGCAGGACTTAAAACTGGTGATAAGATAATAAGGATTAATGGTACTGAATATACTGCTGATCAAATTGATCAAGCTGTGAGTATAATGAAGGGAGAACCTGGTACCAGTGTAACATTGACCGTACAAAGAGAAAAAGAAGATGGAACAAATGATGTCTCTGATATTTCAGTAAACAGAGAAAAAATTAGAATTAAAACAATAAAGCCAGCAGTGCTTAATGATGGAATTGGATATATTAGGATTACTACATTTGATATGCAGACAGCAGAAGATTTTAAGGTAGCATATCAAGATCTTAAGAATCAGGGCATAAAGGGTTTAGTAATAGATTTAAGATATAATCCTGGCGGAATCATTGATGCAACAGTTGATATTTCTGATATGTTTATGGGTGAAGGGGTAGTAACCTACACTAAGACAAAAGCAGGTGAGATGGAATACTTTAAATCAGATGCGAATTCAGAAAATATTCCAGTAGTGATGTTAATTAATGAAGGAAGTGCCAGTGCTTCTGAAATAATGGCAGGAGCAATGAAGGATACAAAGAGGGCAACTCTGATAGGCACTAAAACATTCGGAAAAGGAATCGTTCAAAGGGTTCAAAGATTTGGAACTGACGGTGAAGGAATTAAAATGACCGTATCTGAATATTTCACTCCTAGCGGCATAAACATCCATGGGATAGGAATAGAACCAGATATAGAAGTTGTATTGCCGGAAGATGCACCAGGTTACGGAAATGAATTTTATGATACTGACAATCAGCTACAAAAGGCTGTTGAGGTATTGAAGAGTAAGATGACTCAATAAAAGAAAGACCAGAAGACAGTTGCCTTCTGGTCTATATTTATGCTTTTTTTGGTTATCTTGTGAAGCTAATAAATCTTGTTCCTTGGAATTGGAGTGTTCCTTCATCGCCCTCTACAAGCATACCAGATTCACCTGCTGGAACCTGAAGTTCCATTCGCTCGCTGTTTGTCATCTCAAAAGTAACATAATAAGTAGTGCTGCTTGAATGGTGCATATTATCGTTTGTACCATTATGATGATGAGAAACATCATATCTTTTAGCAACAACCTTCGCCTGTACCGGTATTATAGGTTGTTTGTTGTTATACATATTTTGCTTAATGCCTTTTGCTATTGTAAATATTATTAATCCAAACACCATAAAAAACATGATTGGAAAAAGTGAAAACATTATGTTAAATCCACCAAAAAATGGGTCCATTTATTCCTCCAAATTAATATATTAGAACAGTCTTATTTATATCATCCCAAATTACAGTCTTGTCAATTGCTTCGCTTATGAATCTCAAAGGAACCATAATTCGGTCGTTGACCAACATAGCAGTAACATCTAATGTGCTTGCAGTTCCATTGATATATGCAGTGCTACTGTTTGCAGGTATTAATATTGTTGTGCCTTCATATTCAACAACAGCTGCACTTTTGCTTTGTTCCCATCTTACATTGCAGTTCATTACTTCGAATACAGCTCTTAATGGAACCATTGTTCTTCCATTCTCTATAAAAGGCCATTGATTTATTGAACTGAAATCTATGTATTGGTCATAAACTTTGACATTAACCGGATTACTTGGCTTTTTATTTGTTATATATTCAAATGCACTAGAATTTAAAGCATTTATTTTAGCTGTTTCCTGTAATCCCTGATATTCAAATTGAAGGTTGAAACTACCTGCTTGCTTAAATGTAAGCGAATTGCCACTTATGTCTATTTTATTCTTGTCATAGGGATAGAGTAACACACTATCATTAATATTGACCTTTTTGTTTCCGTACATAGCATAAACATTGAAATCAACCTTTGTTGCAGTGTTATATACTTTGTCGGAAAAATCAAATACTATGCTGGTTGGTGTTTCCTTATATTTTATATATAAATTTAATACATAGTATTCACCTGTGTTGTCAATGTTAAGCTGTCCGTACGCAATTTCTGATATGTATATGTATTTATCCAATAAATTAGATATTGCTTTTACTATGCTCTCCTGAGAGCTTTCCTTGTTAATTCTCACTGAAATCTTTAATGGATGATGCTTGATTTTATATTCAAGCAATTTTAATAATTCACTTTCATTTTCAGCTGTATTTACGTCATCGTATATGTCAAGTTCTGTTTCCATTAGCAATTTGTCATATGACAATTCCTTTAGATAATCGTAATAACTTTTAACAGCATTAGGAAGCTCAAGATTTTCATCTATTGTGTGATCCTTAGTTATTTGTTTTTCGGTAAGCATATAATAATTGTAAGAAACCGTATTACTGTCAGGCAAAGGGTCATCCCATGTTGTATCTAAGTGAAACCAGTGATCTCCAAGCTTTACCATATTCCATATATGAAGTTGATTGTTTCCGGTTCCTGTAACCAGCTCAACAGGGATATTCAGCTTGCTTAACATGTTGTATGTTAAAAGGGCATAGCCGTTGCATACTGATGTGCCTTGAGTAAGTAGGTCATAATCTGAATATAGTTGCATAGATGTATCATATTTACCATTTAATATAATGTAATCATGAACAGCTTTGACTTTTTCATGATCATTCATACCGGGCTTTATTATTTCGGCTAATATGATTTCAATTTGATTGTCAGCTGCGGCTCTCTTAGCACTGGTTATTACATAATCCACGTTTACATCAATGTTGCTTGTTTTTGTTGTTCCTGTTATTTCCCATCCGATTGATTTAACGTTAGAATTTATATAGGTATCTTTGCTGAGCGATTTTTTTAATACGTCTTCTATATTATCCAATGAACCAGTGTATTTTATTTCAAACTCATGATTATATTTGCTCATTTGTTCCAGCAGGATGTTTTCAAGCTCATAGTAATTTGCAGCACTAAAATCAGCTCCGAACACATTACATGTAGCTGTAGCTGTTATTAATGCAGTTGTTAAAGCTAATGTAAAAATGGATTTTCTCATTTTATCACCTTCCTGTAATTCATAACTAATTATATACTATTTTTTGGAAAATATAAAGCAGTAATTATTTTACTATTATGTTGAAAGATTTTTAGAATTAATATAATATTAAATATTGAATAAAATAACGTACCATTCAATTAGACGTAAAATTTTAGAAAAAGTTTCAAGTTAGGAGAAATTATGTATAAAAATATTTTAAATAATATATTATTAAGTGAAAAACCTTCAATAGGAATATATAAATTGATTGAGACAGGAGAAATTAGAGAAATTATTCCTGAACTGATAAAATTAAAGGGCTTTGAACAACAGACTCCTTATCATGACAAGGATGTTTTAGATCATACTATGGCAGTAGTAGATTATATAAAACCTGAGCTTCATTTGCGAATGGCAGCTCTTTTACACGATATAAGTAAGCCTTCATGCTTTACTATTGATGCAAAGGGTAGAGGACATTTTTACGGCCATCATATCAAATCAGCCGAAGAAAGCGAAAAAATACTTAAAAGATTGGGGTATGAGGAAGATTTCATAAATGAAGTTAAAATTCTAATCCTATATCACTATATAAAAGAAATAGTAGCTAATGTGAAGGAAAAGGGAATTAAAAGGTTTATTGATTCAATAGGAGAAGAGCGATTGGATGACATGCTTGAGCTCATAAGTGCAGATATGGCTGGAAAACCGGACACAGGAAATCTTGAGGTTGTTCAGAGGTTGAAGGATTTAAGCAATGAATATTTAAGTAATAAAGATAAAGAGCTATAAAAAAACGACCTAGGTCGTTTTTTTAATTCATAATATGCATATAATATTTCCACTCAAGTATTCTTAATACAGACTCATCAATTCTTTCAATAGATATATTACCTGCCTTTGCAGCATTCAATAATGTTTTGTAACTGTATTCGAAATCTGTTACAATGAGCATATCATTCCCTGCGAGAACTGCCAAGATTTCAGCCGGGAGGTCTGTTTGCAGTTCAGAAATAGCTGCCATTGACAGATCATCAGTCATTACAATTCCTGTAAAATTAAAATCATTTCTAAGTATGTCAATTGTTTTTTTTGAAAGCGAAGCAGGATATTCACTGTCTATATCTTCAACTACGTTATGTGAAACAAGGATACTTTCTGTTCCTGATTCAATGCCGGCTTTAAAAGGTATGAAGTCATTATATACAAATTGTTCATATGGACGAGTGTCATATGAGGAACCTGTATGAGTATCAATATTGTTTCCATAGCCGGGAAAATGCTTTAATGTAGATGAGATGCCAGCATCTCTCATTGCTTCTACAACGGTTTTTACATATTCAGCTGTTTCTGCTGCTGGTTTACCGAAAGCTCTTTGGAATATGAAATCTGATTCATTCACGGACACATCAGCAACTGGGGCTAGGTTTAAATTAACTCCAAGGCTTAACAACAGTTTGGATTTTTCTCTTGAATCCCTTTTTATTTCGTCTAATCCTCCAATTGTATAAAGCTCTTGAGGGGATTTAAATCTCTCCTTTGAAAGAAGAGAATTTGAGCTTACTCTTACTACTGTGCCACCTTCTTCATCCACTCCGATAATCATTGGAATATCGCTGTTATCTTGGTAATATTTAATATCGCCAATGACCTGTTCTTTTGTTTTTTCTGCAAAGTCGATACCGAACATAATAAATCCGCCAGGCTTCATAGAAAGAAAGAAGTCCAGTTGTTCGGCTCTTGGGCATCTCACTAGAAACAATTGTCCTATTTTTTCTTCTAAGGTCATATCTTCCAATGTATTCATTGCCTGATTTTTGTACTCATGGAAAATAGAAGTATCTATTGGCTCTTGAGGTTCAGAAGGTTCAATGGGCTCTTCAGGCTCTGATGGTTCTTCTGTGGACGGAGGATTGTTGTTGTTTGGATTATCATTTGGTGCTAATGCAGTACATCCTGTCAAATAAATTAAAATTATAAATAATATAAGTTTTTTCATGTATCTCTCCAAAACAAGTTAATAATATTAATATTAACATATGTCTCTATTTTATCAACAGAAAATAATGGCAATAGGAATTGATAGAGCATAACGTGCATTAAAAAAACAGGTCCCAAAAGGACCTGTTTTAATATTTGTTATTGAATTGGTGTTGTAGTTTCAGTAGCTGTTTCTTCCAACTGTTTCACCATTTCTTCCATTTCTTGTGCATTCAATGCTTCTTTTGGTATTTCAAAATCTTTTGCTTTGTTGACATTTAATACTTCCATAGTCATACTAGCTTTCATTTGTTTCAACATTTCTAATTCTTCAGCAGGTATGTCTCCTAATAATTCTGTCATTCCTGACATCATGGATGTAATAATGTTGCTTAAATCCATTTCATATTTTACAATTTCTTTTGTTGCTTCATCTACATAAATTATGCATGATAAATCTCCAAAGTTTCCATTAGCAAGACCTTTTAGCATTTCAGCTGTCATTGCTTCTTGCTCATCCGTTGAAGAAGTCATTTCTTCCATGTATTTTCCAAACATATCGTTGTAAATTTCACCTGACATAGTATATTGTAATTTTAATAATACTTTGCCTGATTTATCTGGGTATTTTCCAAAGTATTTAACATCTTTGATGTATTTTTCTGTTAATTCTTTATTTGCTTTTATTGATTCTGCATCATATTTTAATAAATTAGCAAACATATCATTTTCAGTTGTCATCTTCATCCATGTTATTTTTCCGGTTCCGTCATTCATTCCCATATATTGAATAAGTGAAGTATCATCTGAAGTCATATACATATCCATTATTGGTTGAATAACTTCTTGGTCCATCATATTCAATACCATGCTGGCATTTACTTTAGCTTTCAAAGATGGCTTCATAAATAATGTCATATACATTTTCATGTCCATATTCATCTGAGTTACACTACCAGCATCATCTTTAACCGGCATAGACATTTTTAATAATACATCTGCATCATAATTATTCCAGTCGTAAGATTTGTTGTTTGCTTCTGTGAATGTTGCTTTAGCATCAATAGGCACAGTAGTAATAACAACTGTATTAAGATTTTGATCCCATTGTACATCAGAACCGAAAGCTTCGATGACTGCTCTGATAGGAAGATATGTTTTCCCATTTATTATTTTAGCTGCAGTGTCATTTGATTTTTGTTCACCATTAACTATTATGTAACTTTGGTCTATAGGAACTTCAACCTTTATTTCACCCTTAACTGCTGTGGCAATACGGCTTTCATTATTCCATTCAACAGTTGCACCATATGTTTCAAGAGCTTTCCTGAAAGGTACGAGAGTTCTGTAGTTTTCATCCACTAAAGGCAGTCCTGTATTTTCATTAAAATCAACCTTAACAGAATCTATTGCGACAATAATTTCATTTGTAGATTGAGCAAATGCTGGTACTGAAGAAAATACTAACAATAGTACCAAGCTAAGCATTAAAACAATTTTTTTCATTTATATTCCTCCTAATAATGATTAAGTCTATATTATATCATTGGTAAATAGAAATCAATATACGAGTTATGACAATAAAATGCATCATTTATTACATACCCATATGTTGATACTTTTTTTAAAATGATTTGCTATTATATTGTCAAATTTGTTTTAAAATCACAAAAATAGGTATATTAGTATTATAAAGCAAAATAACAAAATGAAAGGAAATACTTATGTCCAAAGTAATTGATATTAACAAGTCAATTTTTGAGCTTTGTAAGGAATATCCGGAAATTCCTGAAATACTATCTAGACTTGGCTTTAATGATATTACAAAGCCTGGAATGATTTCTACAGCAGGAAGGTTTATGACACTATCCAAAGGTTCAGTTGCAAAAGGAATAGAAATGGAAAAAATTAAAAGTGAATTTATCCGTCTTGGATATGAAATTAAAGAATAATAAAGGAGAGGGTTATGAGCGAGAATATTAATAACAGGGAATATCGCAAGGAAGTAATTAAACAGGTAATCAAAGAGCTTCATGACGGAAAAAGCGTAGATGAGGTTAAACAAAAGTTTGAAGAAGCATTTGCTGGAGTATCTGCCACAGAAATTTCTGAAGCAGAGCAGGTACTTATTACAGAGGGGCTTCCGGTTTCTGAAGTACAAAGACTTTGTGATGTGCATTCAGCAGTGTTCAAGGGTTCTATAGAAGAAATTCACAGAGAAAAAGACCCTGCAAAGATACCTGGACATCCTGCAAATGTAATAATGCTTGAAAACAGAGAAATTGAGAAAATAATAGAAAATAAAATAATGACTTACTTAGAAAAATTGTCCGATAAGAATGCTATTGAGAGTTTATCTGAAGGATTTCAAGAACTGTTAAAAATAGATATTCATTATTCAAAGAAGGAAAATCTACTGTTCCCATATATGGAGAAATACGGCATAACAGCACCTCCAAAGGTAATGTGGGGTGTAGATGATGAAATAAGAGATGATTTAAAAATAATTGCTTCGGATTTATCTTATGGTGTAATCAAAGACAGTGGTGAAATCGGCCATATGTTAAGATGGGTACCTGAATGGAAGCCTGAAGTTGAAGCAAAGGAAGAAATAAAGGAAGAAATGTCTGAGCCTGGATCAATTATTTTACCAACAGGTGTACTTAAGGTAAATGAATTAGTAAATATGCTTAATACACTGCCATTAGATATTACGTTTGTTGGAAAGGATGACACTGTAAAGTATTTCTCTCAAAGCAGTGAAAGAATTTTTCCAAGAACAAAGACAATAATCGGAAGAAACGTATCTAACTGTCATCCGCCGGCAAGTGTGCATATTGTTGAGGGTATAGTTGAGGACTTGAAGGCTGGAAAAAAAGATCACGAAGATTTCTGGATTAAAATGGGCGACAAGTATGTTTACATCAGGTATTTTGCTGTTCGTGATGAAAAAGGTGAATACATGGGAGTGCTTGAAGTTACACAAAATATTAAGCCTATTCAGGGAATTTCAGGTGAAAAAAGATTAGTTTCAGAATAACAAACACACTAATAAAAAATGTCATTCTTAAGCTCTGCTTAAGAGTGACATTTTTCTTTATATTCGTTGATTATTTCCATTTTCAAGTATATAATTGTATTGATAATGAATTGAGGAGAGCTTATGGAGAAAAAATATGTTCTTGCATTAGATCAAGGCACTACTAGTTCACGAGCAATACTTTTTGACAGAAACGGAGCTATAATAAGTTTATCTCAGCATGAATTCAAACAAATATATCCGCATCCAGGCTGGGTTGAACATGACCCGTTAGAAATATGGGAAACTGAGTTAAATTCTCTAAAAGAAGCAATAAAAGACATAAATCCTGAAGAAATTGCATGCATTGGAATTACTAATCAAAGAGAAACA
>JAQSYS010000037.1 GCA_029256005.1 Sedimentibacter sp. | reverse complement strand
TGGAACAACTTCAATTGTCAGTATTACAACAGATTTAATGGGCACTGTTTCAATCGTAGAACATGAACCGGAAATAGAACAGACTGCTTATGGAGTTTTTAGTGATTTGGTAAGAGTACTAAGTAAAATGGAAGAGTAAGTACACTTTAATTCGTGTTGTATCAATTGACATTAATATCAATGAACGGTATAATTTTCATGTTACTAATAAAATAATTACCTATAAAAGATATTTAGATATTAAGATGGAAGGGATGTTTTAAGGTGGGAAGGTTATTAAACAATGAAAAAGATATTTCGCTTCTGAAAGAAAGTGAATTGTTATACGGTTCTTTTCAGGAAATGGTGGAAATGCAGCTGCTTTATAATTCTGCCATCAAACAGGTTTCAACAAAGCTTGAAATTTTAAATGAAGAGTTTAATGTAAAACACGCGAGAAACCCCATACATCATGTGGAAGGAAGACTAAAAACTCCTCAAAGTATAGTCAAAAAGCTTCAAAGAAAGAATATGGATATAAGCATGAAGACCGCAAAGGAGATTAATGATATTGCAGGCATCAGGGTAGTATGTGCTTATCTTGATGATGTTTACAATATTTCAGAAATGCTGCTGTCGCAAACAGACATTAAGCTTATTAAATATCAGGATTACATAAAAGAGCCGAATTTCAATGGATATCGTAGTTTGCACCTTGATATTGAAGTTCCTGTTTTTTTATCAGATCATATTGAAAGAGTAATTGTAGAGATTCAAATTCGTACTGTTGCACAGGATTTCTGGGCAAGCCTTGAGCATGATATAAGATATAAATCAGATAAGTATGTGCCAAAGGATATATGTGATGAAATGCTTCAGTCTGCAAATGAGATTGCAACAATTGACCTAAAAATGCAGGAAACATTTAAGAAAATCCAAAATATATAAAATGTTCTATTCTTTATTTTTAAATTTTTTTGTGGAAAAATGTATTTCGATACTATATAATAATAAAAACGTGTGAGCAAATAAGAATTTTTGGAGGGTAATTATGAAGGTAAAAGTCTGTGTAGGTTCAAACTGTACATTGTTGGGTTCAATGGGAATTTTAGATCAAATTGACGACTTGAAGGATATTATTTGTGAAGATGAAGACAGTTATAGCGATGAAGAATTGGAAGTAGAAGCAATTAAGTGCCTGGGGTTTTGTAAAGAAACTACTGATAAGGTAGCACCGGTAGTAGTTATAGATGACGAGCCTATGTTTAACGCTACAAGTCAGACTGTAATGGAGAAAATTGTTAAAAAAATGAGAAAGTGACAGCAGAGATACTGGAGGAATAATTATAATGAAAGAAAGCTATGTAAATCTAATTAATATTAGGAGACAGGTATTTGCAAAGATTGCAAAAATGGCATATGATGAAACTGATTTAAGCGAATTAGAGAAATCATCTTATGAAATTTTACCTGGAGAAGTAGCTATATATAGAGATAGTATATTTAGAGAAAGAGCAATAGTAGACGAACGACTAAGGCTTACATTGGGATTGGGTATAAGAAAACCAACAGAATACCATCGCGTTACAGACGGTATTTCTGAAGCAGATGTTGATGAAACTCAATTTAATGAGCCTTTGGTAAATGTTATAACATTTGCTTGTGAAGCGTGCCCTACCAAATCTTTTTATGTTACTGATAATTGCAGAAAGTGTTTGGCTCATCCTTGCACTAACGTATGTCCTACAAATGCTGTTTCTATCGGTAAGGACAGAGCAAATATCGATCAGGATAAATGTATTAAATGCGGTCGATGCAAAGAAACATGTCCTTATAGCGCAATTGTTAAATATGAAAGACCTTGTGCAGCAGCGTGTGGTGTTAATGCAATTGATAGTGATTATTTAGGCAGAGCGAAAATAAACCCGGATAGATGTGTATCTTGTGGTAATTGCATTATTCAGTGTCCATACGGCGCCATCTCAGATAAGTCTCAAATATATCAACTAATAAAATCTTTGAAGAAAAATAATCATATGTATGCAATAATTGCTCCATCTTTTTTGGGTCAGTTTGGACCTTTGGCTTCACCTGTACAAATATTTGAGGGTATAAAACTACTTGGTTTTGAAGATGTTGTAGAGGTAAGTCTTGGAGCTGATATCACAACATTGCGCGAAGCAAAAGAATTTCTTGAAAGAGTTCCAAATGAACATCCTTATATGGGTACAAGCTGCTGCAACTCATGGACAATAATGGTTGAAAAGTTATTTCCGGATCAATACAAATATATATCAGATTCTGCTTCACCTATGGTTGAAACAGCAAAATATATTAAAAGTAAGGATCCTGAAGCTATTATAGCATTTATAGGACCTTGCATTTCTAAAAAATTAGAAGCATTAAGAGAAGATGTTAAGGATTATGTACATTTTGTTATAACCTACGAAGAGCTTATGGGTATGTTTGTTGCTAAAGGAATAGAATTATCAGAAATAGAGGTATCAAAAGAAATACAGGATGCTTCTGCACTGGGTCGTGGTTATGCCATAGCAGGCGGAGTAGCAGAAGCTGTAAAGGATACAGCCTTGAAAATTGACCCTTCAAGGGAGATAAATGTTGAAGGGGCATCTACTTTACATGAATGCATGAAGTTAATGAGGTTAGCAAAGGCAGGAAAAAAGAATGGCTATTTACTTGAAGGTATGGCCTGTTCAGGCGGATGTATAGGCGGACCTGGAACATTAGCTTCAATTAACAGAGTTAGGAAAGCAGTAACAGAATTTAAAAATCAGTCAGAATATGAAACTCCTTTTGATAATAAAATTATTGAAGAGGAACTAAGAGATAAATAAAACAAATGTGAAGCAGGGAGATTATTAAAATCTCCCTGTTGCTATTTGCACTCCTATTGATACGAAGACTACTAATGTATCTATTATAAATCCCATAATCATTGGTTTGAGTCCAATATTGCGGATATCTGTGTAACTCGTTTTAAGCCCAATTGCTGAAAGAGCCATAACCATACAAAATTTTGAAGTTTTAGAAAGTATAGGTACTATTGCTGCAGGAATGATACTGGTGCTTCTAAGTGCCACTACTATTAAAAACAAAATTATGAAGTAGGGAAAAATCTTTTTTAAATTCACGGCAGAGTTTTCTTGAATATTACTTAATTTTGCTTCCTTTCTCTCGTTAATCAATGAAAAAATTAAAACACAAGGAATTATAAACAAAGTCCTGGTGAGCTTTACAATAACAGCTGTATTACCGGCGATGTCTGAAAAAGCGTAGCCTGCAGCAACAACGGAAGAAGTGTCATTAACTGCGGTGCCAACCCATAATCCATAACCCATATGGGACATTCCAAGAGCCATACCTATCCATGGTATTAAAATAACCGTTAATACATCAAATATGAAAGTAGAGGAAATGGCATAAGCGATATCCTGATCCTTTGCTTTAATAACTGGTCCCACTGCTGCAACAGCAGAGCCTCCACAAATTGCTGTACTGACAGACAGAAGATTTGTAAGTTTCCAGTTAACACCGAATAGCTTTCCTATTAAATTGCCTGCACCAAAAGCTGTTCCCATGGTGAATATCATTACGAAAAGAGAATACTTGCCAACACTTAGCACTTCAGCAAAATTCATATTTATTCCCATAAGAACTATTCCAGCACGCAGAATCATTTTACCTGTAAAGGATACCCCCGAATTGAGTCCTTTATATTTATTTAACATAGGATTTAAAGCCATTCCAACAAGAAGTGCCATAACTGTTGAACCTATAATATCTCCCGGAAGCAAGCTGCTTAAAAATATAGCGATTAGCGCGACACATGCGCTTAATAAAATTCCGGGTGCCTTATTCTTGATATTTTCTAACATAATTCCTCCATAAATTCAATATAGCTTGATTATAACATTCAAATAAGATAAAATAAAATTATAATAATTTATACATCTATAAATGTAACTTATAGCGAGGAACTTATGTTAGATAATAGGCTGCAAACATTTTTAACTTTATGTGAGACTAAGAACTATTCATTGACTGCAAAGACACTGAATATGACCCAACCAGCCGTTTCACAGCACATTCAATATTTAGAAAGACATTATCAGACAAACCTCATATCTCAAAAAGGTAAGAATTTTGCTCTGACAGAAGAAGGTAAAGCATTACAGCAATACGTTATGACACTTAAGGCGAATTCAGAACGTATAAAGCCGTTGCTTCAACAAATAAAAAGTAACAGTAAAAAATTAAATTTTGGTGCTACATTAACTATTGGCGAATATACAGTACCGCCCATATTGGCAAATATTTTTGCTGAAAAACCTGATCTGCAAATTTCAATGGTTGTGGAAAATACTATGGTTCTTCAAAGATTGCTTTGGGATGGAGAAATTGATTTTGCACTGCTGGAAGGGCATTTTAAGCAAGAAGAATTTGAATCAAAATTGGTATCAAACGAATCGTTTATTGGAGTTTGCTCTCCTCAAAATGAATATGCAGAAAGATTAATAAACATGGAAGAGTTATTGGAGCAAAATCTAATATTACGTGAGCCGGGAAGCGGGACTCGAGATGTATTAGAGAGAGCATTGTATAATCAAAACTTGAGTATCAGGGATTTTAAACGTAGAATAGAAATAGGAAATATGAATGCTATTAAAAATCTATGTCATGAAAATGTAGGAATCACTTTTATGTACAAAGAGGCAGCTAAGAAGGAATTATTGGAAGGGCATCTTAAAGAAATTTCAATTCGCAATTTTAATATAACCCATCCGTTTAGCTTTGTTTATTTGAAGAATTGTCCGGATAAAAATCAGATAGAATATTGGTACAATAAGATTATGGTAATAAGAAATACTTAGTAAATTTTGAGATATAAAATTATTATGTAAAATTCTGTAAATATAGTATAATTTACATGTCATTACAATGTACTCATAAAAAATAGTTATTGCCAATAAAGATTTAAAATATGAGGTGTTTAAATTGAAGAATATACCAAAGATGATTGCCGTTTCAATATTGGTCGCTATAGCATCACTAATTAATTTAGAGTTATTAGAAAGCAATTTCGTTGTATCAGCAGGTGTTATTTTCCTGGTGATTTTTCTTTATTATTTTGAGGATATCAGTCCAATTCCATTTGGAATAATTTCAGGTACAATGGTTTTTTTATTGAGATTGGCAGTTCATCAAATTATGTTCGGCAACGTAAATGCTCAAGTGGTCGATTCCTATATGCCTGAAATTATATTCTATGCCGTTTATGCAATATTCTTCATGCTGTTTTTAGAAAATAATAGAAAAAACAATTTAGGTTTTGTTTTTATAGTGTTTATAATCAGTGATTTTGCATCTAACCTATTTGAACTATTTGTGAGATATATCATCTTAGGAGATACCCATCTTTTAGAGGTAATCCCTACGTTGCTTGTAGTAAGCGTTATACGATCATCAGTTGTTTGGATGGTATTAACTGCTTTATATTACTACAACTTGATGCTGACAAAGAAAGAACACGAGGATAGGTATAAGAGGCTGCTTTTATTAACTTCTCAGCTTAAAACTGAAATGTACTGGATTGAAAAAAATATGGTAAATTTAGAAAAGTTGATGGGGCAGTCAAATGAATTATATGAAAATATTAATGACAATCTAGGTAGGGACAAGTGGGCGGATAAAACATTTATCATTACAGAAGATATAAAAGAAATAAAGAAATATAATTCTTTAGTAATTCGCGGAATCAAGGACATTACCGAGAAGGAGCTAAAGGATTCGGGTATGGAGTATAAGGATATAATTAGCATCCTGTCTGAAATGATGAAAATTGAAGCAAAAAGTTGCAATAAAAATATAGTATATGAATTTGATTCAGGTAATAATTTTTATACATCTAAACACTATTATTTAATATCAGTCCTAAGAAATCTTATTTTGAATAGCATGGATTCTATCAGAAAGTCTGAGAAAAATGGGAAAATAAGCGTTATTCATCAAGAGGATGAACAACAGCATATTTTTAAGGTAACAGATAATGGCTCCGGAATAGAAGAGGAGTATGAAGACAAAATATTTACGCCGGGATTTTCAACTAAGATAAGTAATGAAACAGGAGTGGTATGCAGAGGTATTGGGTTGAGTATAGTTCATTACATAGTTGAAGAACAATTTAATGGTGAGATAGAATTAAATTCTAAATCTGGAATAGGCACAACTGTTGTTTTCAGAGTTCCAAAAAAATCTATTTAAGAAGAAATTGTCTAAATAATAAAAGCTGATCTTCATTGAAAGATCAGCTTTTGTGTTAGAACAATTATTCTGTATAATCTTCTTTATTTATTAATGGAATTATACGTTCTAATTCAGATGTATGGATTTTTAAAATTTCATTTAATAAACTTTCTATCATTACAAAATTATCAGAATAGGGAATCTTTAAAATCCATGCTGGATTATAAACATCAGTTGATTCCTCAATGTCAGAAATTTTACCTGAAAAAACATCTTCATTATACAAATCTAAAATTCCGTAGAATTTCCAATCTTCTTCAATTTCATCAGTAGTTAGAGTCAAGTAAACAAAAGATTTGTCTCCTTCATCTGCCATAAATATTTTTTCAATATATTCAATATGTTCATTAATTTTATATGAACCTATTTCTTCAGTAAGAAAGCCTGTTGTTGTATCTTTTTTCATAAGTAGCAGATTGTTGTAATTATCCATTTTGCCTCCAGTAACTCAATAATTCCTATTCTCTATTCTCTATTTATATTATATCATATATTTTTTTGAAAAAACAGTCTTTTAATAAAAATTAATCCGTGTACAATAGGTTAATAAGATGCTTCTTATAGGCTTTTATGCGGTTTTTGTTGATTAAGAATTAGAGGGGGTTTTATATTGGAGAATATTAAGTTTGAACAAGATTTTGAAATTGAACATTTAGATCAAACTATATTATTAGCGAAGAAACAGCTGTCTCATGCTAGACTCAGCAGTCAAGAAAAAAAGGAAGCCATTGTTTCATCTAAGAAAGGTACGTCAGAAGAAAATACACGATCTATATCCAATTTATGGATGTCGCAAAACTTTCACGACCTGGTTGAATTAAGCCAAAATATTAATGCAATTTCTGACAAGATCTCTGAATACGAAATGGATGTTAAGAAAATATTAATGTTAGAAAAAATGATAAAGACACCATATTTTGCTCGTATTGATTTTAAGTTTGATGATGAAGATGATTTCGAAAAGGTTTATATTGGGGTGTCTTCCTTAATTGAAGAAAAAACAAATGAAATGTATGTTTATGACTGGAGATCTCCATTAGCAAGTGTATTTTACCGTTTTGGTATAGGAAGAGCTTTTTATGAGGCTCCTGCCGGCAAAATTGAAGGTGAGGTTAAATTAAAACGTCAATATGAAATTAAAAATGGGAAACTTGAATATTTTTTTGATGCTGATGTCGAAATAGTTGATGAATTTTTACGTAAGCTTTTGTCCCAAAATGCTTCTTCTAAAATGAAATCTATAGTAGAGACGATACAAAAAGAACAAGATATGATTATAAGAGATATAAAGATGGATTTGATTATGGTACAGGGGGTTGCAGGAAGCGGTAAAACTTCTGTTGCACTACATCGAGCTGCATATCTTATGTATCATGGATTGACATCCAATCTGACTTTCAATAATATAGTGATTATCTCCCCCAATACTATATTTGAACAATATATTTCAAATGTGCTGCCTGAATTGGGTGAAGACCATATTAATTCTGTTAAATTCGAAGATATAATCTATATGACAACAAATTATAATAATATCCAAACTAAAAATCAACTTTTAGAATCCTTGCTTTTGCCTAATAGCAGCGATTATAGCAATATTAGAAAAAAAAGTATGGAGTTTAAAGGCTCAAGTCAATTTGTTGAAATATTAAAAAGGTTTATTGATGACATCCCATATAGTTTCATGGAATTTAAGGATGTATATTATAATGGGAAAATTATATCAAAAAGAGAATTATTGAAAACTAAAGTAATAAATGATAAAAACATTTCTCATTTAAGCATGCGTTTAGAGAACCTGGAACATTTCATTTTAGAATTTGTGCATGAAGAACAAAAAGAACGTATAATAAAATTAAAAAAATATGTTGCCAAAAACCCAGTACATGTATTTGAAGTTGAAGAGGCTGCTCGAATGCTGTCTATTCATGAAAGCACTGACCTAATTAAGAAAATAAGACAGATTACAGAGTTGAATATTCTTAATCTTTATAAGAAGTTGTTTAGCAATAAAAAGTACTTTTATAAATTAGCTAAAGATATTGAACTTCCTGATTGCATAGAGGAGATTTTAGACTATACAAATAAAGAATTAATTAACGACTTTTTACTGTACGATGATGCTTTAGCACTTGCTTATTTACACTTAAAAGTGCATGTATGCAATGAATTCAATGATATTAAGCAAGTTGTAATAGATGAAGCTCAAGATTATTATCCTATTCACTTTGAAATTTTAAACCTGTTGTTCCCAAAATCATCTCGTTATACCGTTTTGGGAGATATAAATCAGACTATAGGTAAACAAGTAAATTTATCACTATATGAACAAATAAGAGGGATATTAAATAAGAAAAGTTCTACCCTTATTACAATGGAAAAAAGTTACCGTAGTACTAATGAAATATTAGAATACAGTACAAGATTTCTTGATGAAGATTTTAAAGTTACCAGCTTCGGCAGGAATGGCAACATGCCGGAAGTATACACAGCACCTAGTGTAGATGCTCTTGATGAAATGATAATTAATGAAATTAATGTTTGCATAGAAATGAATTATCAGTCGGTAGCCTTAATTTGTAAAACTGAAAGAGACTCTATTTTATTATACGAACGTCTGAAGAGTAAGGTTAATATTAAGCTTATAAATGAAGATACGGAAGATTTATACGGAACAATTGTCTTTCCGATTTATATGTCTAAAGGCTTAGAGTTTGATGCAGTAATAATATGCGATGTTGATGATGGACACTATAAAGATGATGAAGATAAAAAGCTTTTATATATCGCATCCACAAGAGCTCTTCACAGGCTAAATTTATTTTATACAGGTAGAATTAGTAAGTTGCTTAAATGATTTGATTTAAAATTAAAAGGAGGAATATATTTTGGTTTATAAAAAGTTGGTAAAAATACTATCTGAAATTATAGGAAGTGATGATGAAGATATAACTCCTGAAACAGAATTAACTGTTGATAATGGAATTGAAGCAATTGATGTTGCAAAACTGGTAATCGAATGCGAGCAATGTTTTAAAATTACAATTCATGATGAAGATGTTCATACCTTCAAAAAAGTAGGAGATATTGAGGAGTATATTAAAAAAATAAAATCAGACATTTAGATTGATATAAGCAAATAAAAAATTAAATTTAATGATAAATGAGGACGTTTCTAGATTAATGCAGATGAAACGTCCTTTGCATTATATAATATTAAAATAAAACAACCATTTGTAAAATAAGAATAACAATAAGCTGTCTGACACTATTTTTTACTTTTTATTGCTGCACCTCGGATACCATCCGATTGTGCTATAAGGAATTGTAAATTCAACAATTCCGGTAGAATAAGGTGCTATGTCATATTGTTGATAATAAATAGTTAATCCAAGGGGAGTTAAGTAATAACTGTTTTGGTTTAAATTTTTTATTATCAACCCTTGGTAATCTTCAAAATATATACCCGGATTTTGTTGAAGATTATATTCTGCTTGCCTTATTATTTCTTCTGTAAGCATAAGTCTGTAATCAGATCCCGGCTCAAAATAATCAGATATCGTTAAATTCATTCCGCTGCATAAGTTCCATGAATCTGAACTTCTGACTGTACTTCCATGTGCTCCTCCAGTAAATTCATATTTATCTACATATAGACTCAAAATACAATTAGCATTATAAGTTATGGTGTATTCCATATATGCTTCATAGCTATGAAACGGAAAATTATTTTCCTGTGAGTCGTGATAAAATTTTACAGCCTGATCATATAAATGTGCAGCATATCTCATATAATTATCGACATTCATGGCTATATGGTTATTAATGAGCCACTCACCCTTTTGGTTGTTTTTCATGCTTATTATTGGGTATTTAATTGACAAAGTAAGCACATCAATGTTGTTATATTGAAATTTCCTAACATATTCCTGCATACTTGTGTTTGCACTATAACAATTTTTTTTCATTTACATCCCTCCTCCTGTAATATAATATGTTAAATATGCATAAGAGTTAAGCAATTTTACAACCTTTACTACATAAATGGAATTTAAATTGCCGAAGAAGTATTGTGAAAAAAATATTTATTTATATTGTGGCTGGGATAATTTTACTGTATAATAATTTAGCTAAATAATAATTATTACAGCAGATACAAATTGTCATGGGGGACATATGGAAAAGACTAATAAGTTTTTTTATAATACAATTTACTTAGTGATTGGATGTGTAATTACGGCATTTTCTGTAAATTACATCTTAAAGCCAAACGGACTTATCACCAGCGGTATAACAGGTTTAGCAATTATCCTGGAAAAATATATGAATATAAACTACTCTTATATTTATTATTTTATAACATTTATTATTCTCATTATTACCTATCTACTAATGGGAAAAAAAGAAATAATGAAAATTATTTTTCTTTCTGTTTTATATCCCACTGTTTTATTGGTGATGCAGAACTTTGAATTTAAGTTTGTTGAAAATGACTTGCTTCTGGCTTCTATTTATTTCT
>JAQSYS010000036.1 GCA_029256005.1 Sedimentibacter sp. | reverse complement strand
TGGTTTTAAGTAAATATAACAGAAATGAGTCAGCCCTTCATTATATAGAGAGGAAAAAATAATGGTAAAAGATAGACAAGCAGAGCTTAAGAAAAAACCATCAGATAAAAAACAATTAATCTATTTATATGTATTCTTAATTTCATTTTTTGCAATTATTACATTAAGATTTATAATTCTAAGGTATAATATAAATGATTATATGCTGCTTTTTGCCTTTACTATTTTAGCAATTATTGCTGAAACTTTCTTAATTCCTCTGCCAAAAATTGGTGCAATTTCAGTAAGTTTTGCATTAACTTATTCAGCAATTATATTAACAGATCCATTGACAGCATGTATTATATCTGCTACTGGTGTAGCTTTAAGGTTTCCATATAAAGATGGAATAGGTAGAATCCACATCTTAAATGATCCTATATATAAAACAATTTTTAACGTAAGTCAGTACATAATAAATTCCGGTTTAGCAGGAGTGACATATGTTTTTTTAGATAATCACATTAATATGGGTTTTGAATTCTTCAATCCAGTAGCCGGAACAGCAGCATTAATTGTTTATATATTATTAAACACACTATTTATGTCAGAATTAATGACAATTTTATTAAATGAAAAATTTATTTATATATGGAAAAATAATTTTTTATCTATGATGATAAATGTGGTGTTAGTTGGATTATTAGGTATAATATTAGCTTTTGCATACAACAGCTATGGAATTGGTGGATTGCTTTTGTTCTTTATTCCACTTCTTTTAGCTAGATATACATTCAAACTTTACATTGACATGAGAAAAAATTATTTTGAAACAATGAATGTCTTGGTTCGAGCTATAGAAGCAAGCGACCCATATACAAGCGGTCACTCTCTGCGTGTTAGTGCATATTCTGAAGCAATTGCAAAAGAATTAGGTCTGCCGCAAGGAAAAATTGATCTTATTAAAAGTGCAGCCTTACTACATGATATAGGAAAAATTGGTATTGATAAAAGTATTTTAAATAAGAGCGGAAAATTAGAAAAAGATGAATTTGAAACTATTAAGTCACATCCAGAAATTGGCGCAACAATAATTGCTGACTTAAGTTATTTATCTAATATTTCAGACATTATAAGACACCATCATGAAAGAAATGACGGCAAGGGATATCCTGATGGATTGAGCCATAACAGCATTCCTCTGGAAACTTCAATACTAACAATTGCTGATTCATTTGATGCAATGACAACCAACAGACCATATAAACATTCTTTGAGCTTGGATGATGCTTTAAATGAAATAAAAGTTAATGCAGGAACACAATTCAATCCTGACATAGTTGATGAAGCAATAACAGCTTTAAGAAAAACATATTATAATTTTTCAGAATAGGTAAAATATGATTCCAGAAATATTAATTTTGACTTTAATTTCAATTATCCTAATGCTTATAAGAACTAAAACCCTTGATATTTCAATTTTAAAATTAGAGATTAAGGGTTATCAGATATTGATTATTGCAGCAGTAATTGAAATAATCGCTGAGTTTTTATACAATAATGTCATCAATAACAAAGTGGTTGAAATATTGTCATTAAATTGGTTGATTTATATTGCAATATTTGTTGTTACCATTTTAAATTTCAAAAAACCCTTTATGAAGCTTTTTTTCATTGGCACTTTATTAAATTTTATAGCAATAATATCTAATGACTTTAAAATGCCTGTTCTTGTTTCTGAAATATTGGCTAATGCTGAAGCTAAAAAAATATATCTTCAAACCGGACAGGATTTAATTCATTCACTTTTGACTGACGAAACAAAATTTAAGGCTTTATGTGACATTATAACACTTCCTCCACCATATCCTTTTCCAAAGACAATTTCTATTGGAGACATTTTTTTACTTTCTGGCATATTTTTTGTATGGCATGAACCTAAAAATAAAAGCAATACAAATAAGGCAATCGAAAGCTAAAACATAAATTTACAGACAACAAGAGCTGCAATTATTGATGCACAATGTGCAATCAAACCCACCTTAACCGTATGTCTAATATTTTTAATTCCAACAGCACCAAAATAAACAGCAACAGTGTAAAATATAGTTTCAGAAGAACCCATCAATACAGATGCACTTCTCCCTATGTATGAATCCGGTCCATAATTATCTAAAATTGATTGATATACTCCAAGTGATCCTCCCCCCGACAAAGGCTTTACTATAGATAAGGACAATAGTTCAGGAGGAAATCCGATTAATGTTGTTACAGGCGTTAAAATACTCACTATAAAATTTTCTGCGCCAGATTGTATAAACATATTAATTGCAAATATAACTGCCAGTATATATGGAAATATCCTTAATGCTGCCTTTGCACCTTCCATTGCCCCATCAATAAAGACAGTGTAAATATCAACTTTTTTATATATACCATAAAATAATATTGAACCTATGACCATTGACAATATTAAATCTGACACATTCATCTAAATCTTTTCCTTTCATAGTATTTTGCTGCTACTATTGCTATAGCTGTGGAAAATGTTGTAGCTGCAATTGTTGGTATCATAATATCTCCAGGCATAGCTGCACCAAAATCCGCACGTAATTTTATTATATTTAATGGAATAAGTTGTATTGAAGAAACATTGATGATTAAAAACATACACATAGCATTGCTAGCTGTTAATTTATCTCTATTGGTTGACTGCATTTCCTGCATTGCTTTAATTCCAAAAGCAGTTGCAGAATTCCCTATACCCAGCATGTTAGCAGCAATAGTCATGATAATTGCATTAACAGCCTTAGTGTTACTTTGAACCTCTTTAAATAAAAATCTTACCAAGGGTTTGATTATTACAGCAAGCTTATTTAATATTCCGGTTTTCTCAACAATCGCCATCAAACCAGTCCAAAATGCCATCACCGGCAGTAAGCTAAATATTAATTCCACTGATTTCTGTAAATCAAAAAATAAAATATTTGCAACTGTTTCAGTCCTACCGTTAATAAAAGAAAATATCAACCCAAGGCCAATTAAAACAATCCATATTTTTTTCATAACAAATCCTTTCTAAAATTCTACATATAAAAAACAAACATATCTAATAATATGTTTGTTTTAAATAAATATATCTTATTAATTACAATGTTATGTTTTCTTCCTTTTTTATCTTTTCTACCTGTATTTCCAAAACTCTTTTTGCTTCTGCTTTGGTTACAGTGATATCCAAATTTTTATATACAATTTTGCCGCCAACTTCAGGGATTTCCTCAAATAGCATTGTAACAAACCCGTTAACTGTTGTTATATCTAAATCTTCATCTGGTTCAACATCAAACAATTCAAACATGTCATCAATGTCTGCATTACAGGAAATAAGAAACTTATCCTCTCCTATTTTAGTAAACCATTCGATTACCTCATCGTGTTCATCCCAGATTTCACCAACCAACTCTTCTATGATGTCCTCCATGGTTACTAAACCTTCGGTTCCGCCATATTCATCTATTACTACAGCCATATGAGCTTTAGACAGTTGCAACTCTTTTAAGAGCTCTGAAATTTTCTTGTTAGGTGTTACATACAATATCTTGGCAACAAGCTTTTTTATGTCCTTTTCTTTTCTGTTTAATGCCTGATAAAAATCCTTCTCATGCAGAACTCCAACTATATTATCCATATCTTCCTTAAAAACAGGAAGTCTTGAATAACCACTTACAATGAATTTCTCCTTAATTTCATCTAAGCTGTCATTTTCTTCTATACCTACTATATCGGTTCTTGGTGTATATATGTCTTCTACAACCGTTTCATTAAATTCGATTGCAGACCTTATTAAATCACTCTCATTTTTATTTATTACACCTTCATTTTCGACCTCATCAATCATTGTCCTCAGCTCTTCTTCTGATACTGATGGCAAAGTTTCAGATTTAAAAACCTTATTTGCTGAATTTCTAAACATTGTAAGTATAATGTTTATAGGTGTACAAATTAAATTTAAAAATTTAACTGTAGGAGCCGATGCTATTGCAAATTTTTCAGGTGCAATGTTTGCCAATCCCCTGGGAAACAGCTCTCCAAAAACTAAAATTATAAAAATCACTGCTACTGTTGAAATTATTATTCCATTATTAGTAAAATGTCTGGATAAAATATTTACCGCCAACGAAGTTGCCGTAATATTAGCTATCAATTTACAAATAAGAAATGTTGAAATTAAGTTTTCATAATTTTCGTCTAATTTAAAAACTAAAAAAACCTTTTTGTTGTTTGAATTATATAAATTCCTCATCCTTATTCTGTTGAAATTAATGAAAGCTGTTTCTGCAGCAGCAAGAAATGCTGACATTAATAAAAGCAAAATTAATATTACGACCCGACTTATACCGTCATCGTCCATTATTGTAAATCACTCCCAATTTATTTATAGTATATTTATAGTATAATCTATACCATCAAAAGTGTCAAATGATTTCTAATTACAACATGTCCATGGAATTTTAAGGAATTATGTAAAAGCATAAAAAATAATTATATTGAAATAATAATTAATGCCTTCAAATTGCAAATGTTATTATTATAGCGTTTTCCTTGAAAATTAAACGAAAATTAAGAATTTCTTAATTGATTTAATTTCAAAAAATGCTATACTTACAAAGCGAAAGGGTAAAAAAGAGATGGAGGTAATAATTTGTTATCGTTTATAAGCATATTCAATTTAATTATATTTATATTATTTACAGGATTCTATTCTTATCAGTTTTATTATGTGCTGATTGGATTATTTAAGAAAAGCAAAGTGATGGTTGCTGATAAAAATCACAGATATGCAGTTGTAATAGCTGCAAGAAATGAAAGCAACGTAATAAGTCAGTTAATAAGCAGTATAAAAAAGCAAAAGTATCCAAATTCACTTGTAGATATCTATGTTGTAGCAGATAACTGCACAGATAATACTGCTGATGTTGCAAGAGAATCAGGAGCAACTGTATTTGAAAGATTTAACAGGCAATATGTTGGTAAGGGTTACGCCTTAGACTATGCATTTAAAATTATTATGAATGCAAAAGAAAAATATGATGGTTATTTTATTTTTGACGCAGATAATTTGCTTGATGAAAATTATATTGCAGAAATGAATAAGGTTTTCGACAATGGTTACAAAATAGTAACAAGCTACAGAAATTCCAAAAATTATGATACAAATTGGCTTTCTGCCGGATATTCATTGTGGTTTTTAAGAGAAGCCAAATACTTGAACAATTCAAGGATGATATTAAAAACAGGATGTGCTATATCAGGTACAGGATTTATGGTTAGTGATGAAATTATAAGAAAAAATAACGGTTGGAAACATCATTTATTAACAGAAGATATCGAGTTTTCGATTGATAATGCAATTCATGGTGAAAAAATAGGTTATTGCGGAACAGCAGTGTTATATGATGAACAACCATACTTGTTTGAACAATCTTGGAACCAAAGATTGCGTTGGGCTAAAGGCTTCTACCAGGTATTTGCTAAATATGGAATGGAATTATTTAAAAGCATATTTACAAAAAGAAGTTTTAGTTGCTATGATATGTTTGTAACTATTTGTCCTGCAGTATTTTTATCATTGCTAAGTGTAGGAATAAACAGTGTTTTTTTAACAGTTGGATTAATCAATATTGAAATTTATCCAGAGTTAATTCAGGAAACAACTGGAGCGATAGTTATGTCTGGATTCAATTCATACGCAATATTGTTTGGATTGGGATTAATCACAACAATTACAGAATGGAAGCAGATTAAATCTACACCATGGAATAAAATAAAATATATGTTCTCATTCCCAATTTTTATATTTACATATGTCCCAATTTCTATTGTGGCATTGTATAAGAAAATTGAATGGAAACCAATTACTCACAGCATAGCTAAGTCTATAGAAGAAGTGAGACAGTAAATAAGAATATGTTTTTAAAATAGCATTTAAGGGAAAAGCATTTGTTTTTCCCTTTCTTTATTATTGTAAATATAAATCTTTAATGATATAATATTCCAAAAATTCAATATCGAGGATGTATATGAAAATCAGCATAATAATCCCTATATATAATTCTGAAAAGTATCTTTCAAGGTGTCTTGAAACGGTTATCAGTCAAACTTATAGTAAGCTTGAAATTATCCTGGTAAATGACGGTTCTCATGACAAAAGCCTTGACATCTGCAAATATTATCAAAATAAGGATTCCAGGATCATTATTATTGATAAAATTAACGAAGGTGTTTCTGTTGCTAGAAATACAGGTATCGAGGCAGCCACAGGTAAATATATAGCATTTGTGGATGCAGATGACTGGATTGAGCCAAGAATGTATGAAAACATGCTTAATAAAATTGAACAATATAAATGCAATATCGCTTTTTGTAATTTTACAAAGGACACAAGATATGGAAGATATTTTAAAAAAATAAATGTAAAGAAAAATGTTCTGAGCAAGATTGATATAATTAATGAATTAATTGCAAACATGATAGGTATTGAAGACATTCTTCCTAAGTATCATTATGTTATGGGCAGCATATGGAGATGCCTTTACAGCAGAGAATTTTTAAATAAATACAACTTAAGGTTCCAATCTGGAATTTCTATAATGGAGGATCTGGTTTTTAATATTCAAGCACTCATATTTTGTGACAAGGTATGCATTGATAACGGCTTTTATTATCATTACATAAAAAACAAAAGCTCTTCTCTTCATACTTACAATGAAAAAATGTGGCATGATAATGTTAAAGTACACAATTTACTTGAACAAATTTTACATAATGCAGATTTGGACGAATATTTGAGAAACAGACTTGATTCTAGATATATTGCTATGGCAGCATGTGCTGTAGGTAATGAAATTTACAGAGGAAATGCTAAACTTAATCAAAGAATCAGGGTTGCCAAATTCATTATAAATGATAGTAAATTAAAAGAAGTATTAAGCAGAGCTAAACGATATAACTTTGAAAATCTTAGATACTTAAGAAGCAAGAAAGAAGCAAGGCTGGAAAGAATAGCAATAAAAAATCTTCTTTTCTACACCAATGATTCTCAGTCAAAACTATTAGCAAAAAATAAAGATAAAATAAAAGGGTGAAATTTAAATTCACCCTTTTTTGTTTAGCCAAAACATACATATTATATATATGCTTTTTCCACATATGCGCTTGAAGTTGTGGCTCTTAACAAGCTTGAATAGCTTAATTTAAACTTAACAATATCGCCAACCTTGTATTCCTTGTCAGTATTGTTTACATTTAAAATCAAATGGTCAGAACTTGCGCCTAGTATAGAAATTTTAGAGTCTATAGGGTGCAGGTTGTCAGGATCTACATCCTGTCTTCCCACTGCTATTATGGCTCTTTTTATAATTCCCAAATCTTCATAAACAGGCTTGTTGCCAAAAGCATCAACTCCTGTTTCTCCAATTGGAACAGTTTGCTTTTCTTTTAATTCAATAATTTCTGCTTCCAAAGTGAAAGCATCATCATGGAATTCCTCAAGCATTTGGCTGTATGCAGTTTCATCTCCCAATAAAAATGCTTCTCCAACCCTCAAGTTATTTATTCCCTCAGGAAGTTCGTTTTTCCCTATCAAATATACAGAGCTTGAATTTCCTCCTGATAACATTTGAAGTTTTATATTAAACCTTTTTTCAATCTTTGTCGCTATTTCTACTAATAAAGAGAGGTTTTCTTTCTTAGGTATCACTGCTCCATAACAAGTTAGGTTCACGCCCAAACCGAAAAGTTCAATATTTGTCAGTTTAAGTATTTCTTCTACTGTATTATAAATTTCATCTTCATCTTTAAAGAAAATGCCTTCTCTCAAGTCCCCAAGGTCTATCATCTGCAAAATCTTGTGCTTTTTATTTTGAGTTTTAGCTGCTTTGTTTAATTCCTTAATTGTTTCTATTTCAGAATTCAGAGATAAGTCAGCATGTGCAACAACTTCCTCTGCTTCAGACATCATAGGTAGACGCAATAGAACTCTTTCCTTTGTTGTCTTCCCATATTTTTTTAAATTTTGGATTCTTGAATCAGCCAAATAATCAATATTTGAAGCTTCAAGCAACTTATAAATTTCCATATCAGCACAATAACCCTTAGTGACAATCATAAGGGAACAACCTGAGCCTTTTACCATATTTATAGTTTTATCAAGGTTATTTTTAACCTTTTTTAAATCAATAACTAATCTAGGATACATATCATTCTCCTATTCTTAAACTCTTTTTCATTAATTTAACTGCATCTTCAGAATAGCTCTTAGACAAAACTCCCAATGAAGATAAAATATAATCTTCATCAATGAGTATTTGAGCTGCTTTAGTAGGATATAGCTCCTGTTCCTTGCCGTGGTTTTTAACCTTTTCAAGTATTTCCTTCTTGCCAGGAAGCCTAGTAAGAGCACCACCGGTTCCTACAATGTACTTAATTGCAGTTAAATCCTTTCCTTCAGCTACTGTCTTTTTACCAGATGCTGTGTAAAAATATCTCAAATGTCCTGCATGTCTTTCAAGTGAAGTTAAAACAGCTTCTCTTGTCAGTCTTTCAACAAATTGTTTTTCTCTATCAGTTTCAGGTATAGGCTTAAAATTTGCAAGAATTTCATCTGTGTCAGGGAATTCTTTTTTCAAATTCTCAATTCCTATTTTTTCTACTACATGATTTACATTAACAAAGACACCAAGATCTCCTTCAACAGTACGTTTTGCATCAGGTTCCGGACTAATTAAAATTGAATTAATTTCTTCAGAGCCTTTTGTAACTGAATGAACATCTGTTGTTGCTCCTCCCACATCAAATACAACCAAATCTCCTAATTCCTCTTTTAATACTTTAGCTGCTTCCATAACTGCACCTGGAGTTGGTATTATAGGACCCTTGACAAGTTCTCGAACCTTGCTCATACCTGGAGCATGTATTATGTGTTCCTCAAAGGCATCCTGAATGATTTTTCTTGTTGGTTCAACTACAAGAGTATCTATTCTAGGATATACATTTTCGACTATATAAACCTGATTGCTTGCTTCCTCACACATGAGTTTTACTTCTTCCTGATTTTCAATATTTCCTGCATAGATTATAGGAATATTTAAACCCATAGAAAGAATCATTTCAAGATTATGAAGTGCTGTGTCTCTTTCACCGTAATCAACACCGCCGGCAACAAGAATTATATTAGGTTTTATTTCTTGTATTTTCTTTAGATCTGTCTTTCTCATTTTGCCGGAAGTAATCATTTTTATAATCCCACCTGCACCTAAAGCAGCTTCCTTAGCTGCTCTGACTGTCATATCATATACAAGTCCATGAACAGTCATTTTTAATCCACCTGCAGCACTGCTTGTAGCCAACATGTCATTCCATGTTATTTCATCCGCTTGCAGGTTAGTCTTTAGGGAATCAATAGCTCCTTTTAGACCTACTGTTACATCACCTTCTAAAACAGATGTAGGTGCCTGACCCTGCCCTATAAAGACAGGGTTATCAGTACCTATTCCATTGAATGCATTGACTACTGTAGTGGTACTGCCTATTTCAGCTACCAATACATCAACTATCAAATTAATTCATTTCCCTTCTTCTTTTTACTAAGAAACTTGCTACATCGATACCATGAGTTCCTCTTCCAAAACCAGCGTCAAGACCAGCATCAACTGCGATTTCATTTGTTACCTGAGTACCTCCACAGATTATCATAACTTTATCTCTGATACCCTTTTCAACACAAAGGTCATTAATTTTTCTCATGTTTTTAACATGTACATCATCATGAGTGATGATTGTACTTACCAAAATTGCCTGTGCATTAGTTTCAATTGCAGCGTCTACAAGCTTTTCAACCGCACAAGAAGTTCCAAGATATTCATATTTAATACCAAATTTTTCAATTCCACCATGTTTAATATCAAGAGTTTCCTTAAGTCCAACAGAGTGTTCATCCTCGCCAACTGTTGCAGCAACTACAAACAAAGGTTTATTTTGAATGTCTTCTCTGATTTCAGCTTCTGACATAACTATTGGTTTTTCTGGTATAACCAATTTTGTTACATCAATATCAAAGTTTACTTTACCCTTAACTTCACAGTAAGTTCCTTCTGAAGGATGCATCACTTGTTTATGAACAACAGTTACATCTTCAAGACCCATCTTTTCACCAAATTTAATAGCAGCAAACTCTGCTGTTCTTTCATCTAATGGAAGGAATATATTCATTAAAACTGTTCCGTCTGCTCTCCACTCTACTTCAGGTTTTACTAGATTTGATTCATAATATTTTTTATTTTCTTCAAGTCTTGCATTTACGTTATCATTTTCATCTAATTCATCAATATATTGAATTTTTGAACGATCTTCAAATGTATCTCCACCAATAGCATCACTTGCTTTAGCAAATTCTTTTGGTATATTGTTATTTCCAAAATGAACAGATACAGGAGCAAAATAATCTTCATCTCTTTCATAAACGAAACCGTATCCTATTCCGCCTTCGATTTCTCTAGCGATACCGTCTCCGTTTCTTTCTGGATACTTACCGCTGTCAACGAAGAATCCTTGTTCTACAGCTTTAAAGAATCCTCCAACTTCAAGCACTTCTTCCATGAACAGTATTGCTCTTTCCTTAAGCTCTCTTACTTCTTTGCCTAAAGGTCCTTCTCTGTCAAGCTTAACCATTTCTCTTAAGCCGTCCATTCCTGTTAATGATTGTTTTGCGGTCATTAATGCAGCTATATTGTTATAATGCCATGGAACGTTTCTTCCTTCATCTGGAGTTATAGTTGATTGAATATCTGCACTAGTAAGCCTTGAAATC
>JAQSYS010000365.1 GCA_029256005.1 Sedimentibacter sp. | reverse complement strand
GACTAACTATTTTATTATAACTTATGAAAACAAATAATTATATGATTTATTTCATTTAATAGAAATAATACTTTTAAACATTAGACCGCTTTGTTAAATTGTGTTATAATGTATTATTAAAGACATAGTGAAATTATCGTGTTAAGCAAATTAGTTTATAAGATATGGAACAAAAAAATTAGTTAATAAGAGGAGTTTATATTTTGAAAAATGAAAATATAACAAAAGAAGTGAATGAAATAAGTCATATATTTATTTGTTTTCATAAGTTATAATAAAATAGTTAGTCGATATTGTAAAATTGTACGAAAAAAGGAGAGCAACTTGGATGTTTTGCATTAAAGAAAATAATAATTTAGGAGATTGTAAATTGAAAACAGAAATTTTAAATGCAGAATATAATAAAAAAAAAATAGAAGATAAACAGAAAATTGATGAACTAGTCAAAAGCTTTTTTAGCTTGTTTTCAATAAAAAAAGGATGTAAGGCTGATTTAAGTTACATTAATTGTTAAATGTAGCAGCTCAACTCCTGAAATTTACAATCTATTACAATTTATTGAACCAAGAGAAAAAATGTTTAATGATGGTTCTTTAAGTGATTTTATTGAAGAAGAAATATTTGAAAAGACTGAAATTTTTGGAAATATTGCGCATAGGTTGAGCTTGTATAAAAAATCAGGCTTCATGAATGGTAAAGAATTTAAGAATAAAGGTATTAAAACTATGCAATTTATTAAAACTACTGCTGGATGGAAGATAAGTTCTGTAGCATGGGATGATGAGAGAGAAGAATTTAAAATTGATGACAAAATTAGTTGGTAATAATTAATTTTTAAAAAATCCTCATGGAGTTTTTTGCTGTGGATATTGATTTTTATAAAGTAAAGTATGGGATTATCAAACAGTCCCTTTTTTTATTTGTCTTGGATTAATTCAAGCAGAGTTTTTGAAATAATTTCGGATATTTTTTCTGTGCTTGGATAAATTAAAAATTATGGAGGTTATAATAATGGAAATACTTCCAAATCAAACACAAATATGTTCAAATACTCAAAATTAGTGTAGACATTTTTTAGAGTGAAATTTGAGTTTGCAAATATTTATAAAATTTTATTTAAAAGGAGAATAATATATGAGCGGCTATAACGCAGTATTAGCAAGAAATACGGAGAATGCTCCAAAAGGTATGGGTTCATATTCACAAACTGTAGCTTTTTCTCATTATAATAATCTTTCAGCTCAATTACCTATTGAACCAAAGACTGGTAAACTGGTGGCTGGTGGCATAAAAGAGCAGGCTGATCAGTGCTTTAAAAATATAAAGGCAATTTTAGATAGCATCAATCATGTAATGAGCGATGTTGTTAGAATCACTATATTCGTTAAGAATATCAAAGATATTGATGCAGTAGATGAAGTTTATAAATCATTCTTCACAACCTATGTTCCTGCACGGACTATAGTCGCAGTAGCTGCTTTACCAATGGATGCCTTGGTGCAAATTGAAGCACTTGTTTCAAACGGAGAAGGTACAATCCCAAACGCACCACAAGCAGGCGACCTCATAAAGCTTACAAATAATACGGCAAATGCACCAACATGTGCTCTATCAACACAAACTGTATCCTTCTCACATTACAATAATCTTTCAGCTCAATTACCTATCGATCCCAAAACTGGAAGATTAGTAGCTGGCGGAATAAAAGAGCAGACTAGACAATGTTTAAAAAATATAAAGGCAATTTTAGAGAGTATAGATGTTCCTTTTGACGATATTGTTAAAATTAATATTTTCCTTAAAAACCTCACTGATATAGAAGCTGTAAACGAAGTATACACAACATTTTTCCCGGACTCGGCTATTGCTAGAGCTGCAGCATATATTCCTGCACGTACAACAATTACAGCTACGGCTTTGCCTATGGATGCTTTGGTACAAATAGAAGCAGTAGTATCGCACGGAGATGGTACACCCCCACAAGCTGTTGAAGACAGGCATGGAATCATCATAAAGGCAAACAACACTGAAAATGCACCAAAGTGTCCACTATCTACTCAAACTGTAGCATTTTCTCATTACAATCACATTTCGGCTCAATTACCTTTAGAGTCGAAAACTGGGGATGTGGTAGCTGGCGGTATAAAAGAGCAAGTTGGACAGTGCTTAAAAAATATAAAGGCAATTTTAGAAAGTATCGATCACGTTATGGATGATGTGGTCAAAGTAAATATTTTTATTAAAAACATTGCAGATATTGATGCTGTAAACGAAGTATACACAACATTTTTCCCAGGAGGAGTTCCTGCAAGAAGAATAGTTGGCGTATCAGCTATATTCAAAGATGCTTTAGTCCAAATCGATGCAGTTGTATCAAACGCTGAAGGAACACAGCCTAAAGTATAACAGACATTTAATTGAATAAACATGAATGCTCCAAGTTACATGTAAAAGAAAAGATTTCTGTAAAAATCGAAAACTCCTAAAATTTGAGGAGTTTTTGTTTATCAATGCAATTAACACAATATTAAATGGTTAAAAATTAGATTTATGGCAAATATATATATGAATTTAATTTTGACATTTACGGAGGTATTTAATGGATAAAAAATTATCTAAAGATGCATATGGCAATATACCTGGCAATAAATATGTGCCATTTATTTCTAGCGGTTCCAAATTAGGTGGAAATGGTGCAGTTTTAATAATAGGGATTATATTATCTGTTTTATTTGCCGCATCTACTGCCTATTCTGGCATGAAATCAGGTCTTACAGTTGCCGCTGGTATACCTGGTTCTATTATAGGTTCAGCCTTAATATCAGCATTTTCTAAAAAAAAGGGGCTTCTAGGCAAAAATTTAATACAAGGTATGTCAAGTGG
>JAQSYS010000035.1 GCA_029256005.1 Sedimentibacter sp. | reverse complement strand
GCAATGGTCTCAGACAAACACAGCGGATTCATAGTTAACTATGACAATGCTTGCTGTGAGGATGTTTTGGGTCTTATGCGTATTGTCATTAGTACAGTAAATGATAAATTCGGCATAAAGCTAGAGCCGGAAGTGAAAATAGTGGGAACGAAATTATAGAAGGGATTATTATGAAAATTACTGCAGATTATCATGTACACTCAACATATTCCAGACGCAATCACGGGAAATCTTCTATAGAAGAAATAGTTCAAAGAGCAGTTGAAATTGGCTTGGAGGAAATAGCCATAACAGACCACGGTCCAAGACACTATTTGTTTGGAATAAAGGAAAATAAAATTAAAGAAGCTAAAGAAAAGATATTGGAAATGAGAAAGAAATACCCGCAAATTAAAATATTGCTTGGGGTTGAAGCTAATATTCTTGATTATAGAGGAAACACCGATATAACTGATGAAGTTTTGAAGCATTGTGATATAATTTTATGCGGTTATCATATTGGTGTTTTATTTTCTACTCCTTTAGATGCCTGGAAGTTTACTGTTATGAATAAAATTGGCAGAAAAAACAAGAAGGTATTTGAAGAGATGAAAGAAAAGAATACTGAAGCCGTTATAAATGCAATGAATAAATATAAAATAAATATTTTGACACATCCAGGTGACAAAATACCTTTAAACACAGAAAAAATAGCTGAGGCTGCTGAAAAAACAAACACAGTTCTTGAAATAAACAATAGTCATAGTCACTTAAATGCAGAGGAAATAAAAATCGCCAAAAATTATGATGTAAAGTTCGTTATAAATAGCGATTCACATATTAAAGATAAAATAGGAAGTTATGAAAAAGGGTTAAAAGCTGCCATTGAGGCAGGTTTGGATTTAAATCGTATTATAAATTTAAAATAGAAAGCGAGGAGAATATGGAGTTTGTTATTATAACAGGTATGTCTGGCGCTGGCAAAAGTCAGGCAATAAAAGTTTTGGAAGATATTAACTATTACTGCATGGATAATATGCCTCCGGCTCTCCTTCCTAATTTTGCTGAGCTTTGTAAAAGTTCATCAAGAGAGGTCAATAAGGTTGCTGTAGTAGCAGATATAAGAGGAGGAATATTTTTTAAAGACTTATTCAACAGCCTTGAAGAGTTAAAGAACATGGGTATAAAATATCGAATATTGTTTCTTGATTCGTCAGATGATGAGTTGGTAAAAAGATACAAGGAACAAAGGAGACCTCACCCATTAAGTTCAACAGGCACTATTGTTGATGGTATACGCAAAGAGAGAGACAGTCTAGAAGAGGTTAAAAAAAGATCTGATTATATCATAGATACTACTAATATGAAGCTTGGAAGATTAAAAGAAGAGCTGTTAAGCATTTTCATTCAAGGCAATATAACATATAATCTTAATATTACCATTATGTCCTTTGGATACAAATATGGGTTGCCACAAGATTCGGATTTGGTTTTTGATGTAAGATTTTTGCCTAATCCTTTTTACATTGAGTCGTTAAAGAATTATACAGGTAATGATAAAAATGTTCAGGATTATGTAATGGGTTTTGATATCACAGAAGTTTTCATCAATAAGCTTAAAGACATGCTGCTTTTTCTGTTACCTCATTATATTAAAGAAGGTAAATCGAATTTGGTTATATCTATAGGATGTACCGGCGGTAAGCACCGTTCTGTCACAATCTCAAATAAAATTGCTTCTTTTCTCGGAGGAGAAAATTACAGGGTAATGCTTAATCATCGGGATATAGAAAAATAAGAGGGAAAATATATGAATATAGTTGTATTTGGAGGAGGAACAGGCTTATCAATACTGTTGAGAGGTCTTAAGAATTTCACCAGAGACATATCTGCAATAGTGACTGTTGCAGATAATGGAGGAGGTTCAGGAGTTTTAAGGGAAGACCTTGGAATGCTTCCACCAGGGGATATGCGAAACTGCATCATTGCTCTTTCTGACATAGAGCCTACAATGTTAAAGCTAATGCAGCATCGTTTTAAGGATGGTTATTTAAACGGTCAAAGCTTTGGGAACCTATTGATTGCAGCAATGTATGAAATTTTCGGTGACTATGAGCATGCTTTGAAGGAAATCGGAAGTATATTCAGACTTTCAGGGAAGGTCTTACCCATGACTTTACAGGATGCTCAACTTAAAGCATATCTTGACAACGGTGATTGTATTTTGGGAGAAAAGGACATTCCTGAATATGTAAATAAATCAGGCTGTAAAATTGACAGAGTATCACTTGTGCCAGAAGTGTGCATGCCATTGGAAGAAACAGTAAAAGATATAAAAGAAGCTGATATTATAGTACTAGGTCCAGGAAGTTTGTACACAAGTGTAATTCCAAATATCCTGGTTAAAAATATTCCTGAACTTATATCAGAATCAAAAGCTAAGGTTTTTTATATATGCAACTTGATGACACAACCAGGAGAAACAGATAATTATAATGTTTATGATCATGTAAATGCAATAATTAAACATAGTAACAGATACATAATTGATTATGTAATTGCAAATGATGAGCTTATTTCAGAAAGTCAGATAGAAAATTATAAGTTCAAGGGTGCAAAGCAGGTTATTATAGATGATGAACAAATAAAGAAGCTTGAAGAAATGAATATAAAAGTAATAAGCAGCAATTTTATAGACATAAGAAAAAATTATATTAGACATAATTCTGAAAAAATAGGGCAATTGTTATTTAATTACGAAGGACAAAAATAAATCTTGAGGAAGTGGCCTATGGACAGAATAAGTATAAATGAATCACAGCTTGGAATTGTTGACGGAATGATAGACTGGGTTAGAGTTGTAGACAAGAACAATACTGTATTGTATGCAAACAAAAAAATGAGAGAAGAATTGGGAGAAATCGTCGGAAAGAAATGCTATGAAGTTTTTTGTACAAACAAAAACTGTGAATATTGCATTTCAAAGGTAACTATTGAAGATGGCTCCATATTAAAAAAAGAAGCTTCAGTTTCAGGAAAGACATACACAATTATTTCATCTCCAATAAAGGACAAGTCCGGGGAAACAGTTTATTCAGTAGAAGTTTTTAGGGATATTACTACAGAAAAAGATTTATCCCAAAAAATCAATGAAAAAAATAAAAAGATGAGTGAAGATATCAGGTTTGCAAGGAATATGCAAATTAGAATGTTGCCTCCAAAGGGCATGTATAACGGGTTAAGCCTAGATTATTTGTATGAATCTTCAGAGTCATTAAGTGGAGACTTTTTTGATGTATTTGAAATTGATGAAGAAAATACCGGAGTATATATTTGTGATGTTGTTGGTCATGGTGTTTCGGCATCACTGCTAACTATATTTGTAAGACAATCAATAAGAACAATTGCCAAAGGAAATATTAATTTAAACAAGATCATGAAGGAGCTGCATAAAACATTTCTTTCCTTGAACTTGGACTATGATAAATATTTTTCAGTATTTCTGGGTATATACAATAAAACAACGAATGAATTCAGCTATGTGAATGCAGGTCATAATTCAGAGCCCATATTGATGAATAAAGATAATGAAATTGCATTGCTCAGCTCTAAGGGATATCCCATAGCAAACATTTTTGATGATGTAAAGTATGATGTAAATCAAATAATATTAAGTGTTGAGGATAAACTGTTTTTATACACAGACGGTATTACTGAAGCTACAGATGACAGAAATCAGCAATACGGAATTGAAAGATTGATAGATGTTATTAAACAAGATGAAAATATTCTAAACAATTTGAAATTATCACTTAATGAGTATTGCAAAATTCACAAGGATGATTATGCTATATTGATGTTAGAAATAATATAATGTGTACTGTCCATTTTGTAGGAGGAATTATGAGGGATATTTTTTTAGATTTAAAGGGGAGTTTTATTAGTGAAAATGAATTAGAGGCAATTTCACCTGAAATAATGGCTGCACAGGAGCTTCTACTACATAAAAAAGGTATAAGCAGCGATATGACTGGGTGGGTTGATTATGCTTCCAATATTAACATTGAAGAGTATAATGAAATTAAGAAGAGTGCAAAGTATATTAAAGATAATTGTGATGCATTTATACTGCTTGGCATAGGTGGCTCATATTTAGGAGCAAAGGCAGTTGTAGAAGCAATACGAGGAGATTTTCATAATGAACTTACAAGTCCTAAAATATATTATGCAGGGCAAAATTTAAGCGGTGCATATTTAAAAAATCTTGTAGAGGTTGTGAAAGAAAAGGATATTTGCATTATTGTGATTTCAAAGTCAGGAACGACTCTGGAAACTGCTGTTTCTTTCAGAATTATAAAAGAATTAATGGAGCAGAAGTACAAGCAGGAAGCTAATAATCGTATTTTTGTAATAACAGACAAGGAAAAAGGTGCATTAAAAAACATATCCAATATAAACAATTATAAAACATTTGTGATTCCTGATGATATAGGGGGAAGATATTCAGTCATAACACCTGTAGGTTTGCTTCCAATGGCCGCTGCAGGTCTTGATACAGATGAGTTTATTAATGGACTTAAGTCCGGAGCAGAGGATTATAAGAATAAAAACTTCAATGACAATATATGCTGTCTTTATGCAGCTGCAAGAAACATATTGAACAGAAGAGGCAAGGATGTAGAAATATTGGTAAATTATGAACCATCATGCATATCAATTTCAGAATGGTGGAAGCAGCTTTTTGGAGAAAGTGAAGGCAAGGAAGGAAAGGGAGTTTTTCCTGCTTCATTGAATTTTACGACAGACCTTCATTCCATGGGGCAGTTTGTCCAAGAAGGAAGAAAAATAATTTTTGAAACATCAGTTATTATTGAAGACAGTAAAATTGACATAGTTGTACCATATGATGACAAAGATTTTGACAAACTAAATTACATTTCAGGCAAGAAGCTAAGTTTCTTAAATAAAAATGCTTTTGAAGGAACCTTCATGGCTCACAATGAAGGTGATGTTCCAGGTATAGTGATTAAAGTTCCTGAAATGAATGAGTTCTATTTAGGTAAGCTTTTTTATTTTTTTATGATGACATGCGGAATAAGCGGATATACTAACAATATAGACCCATTCACACAGCCTGGAGTTGAAAATTATAAAAAAAATATGTTTAGACTGTTGGGAAAAAGGTAAGAAATAATAGAAAAAACAGAAAAATCGAAATACGTATTATGAGGAGATAATATGATAAAATTAGGAGAAATGCAAGAACTGGAAATAACAAAGAAAGTTGATTTTGGTGTATACTTAAAAAGTTTTGATGATTTAAAAGGTGAAGACAGGGTGTTGCTTCCATTAAAGCAAGTGCCTGAAGATGCAAATGTTGGAGATAAAATTAAGGTGTTTATTTATAAGGACTCAAGTGACAGAACAATTGCAACAACTAAAAGACCTAAGTTGGTAATGGGTGAAATAACTTATTTGAGAGTTGTGCAGATGACCAGAATTGGCGCTTTTTTAAATTGGGGTCTAGAAAAGGACTTGTTCTTACCATTTAAGGAACAAATTGGTGAAATTAAACTTAACGGAGAATACCTTTTTGGTTTATATATTGACAAATCTGAACGTCTGTGTGCTACAATGAATCTGTTTAAGGTTTTGGGAACCAATTCACCTTATAAGGTAAATGATATGGTTAAAGGAACTGTGTTTAGTTTAAAAAGAGGACTTGGAGCAATGGTTGCTGTTGAAGGTAAATATCTTGGATTAATTCATGAGGGAGAAATATTAAAGCCATTGCACTCAGGTGATATTGTAGAAGTAAGAGTAAGTAATGTGAAAGAAGACGGAAAGCTAGATTTAAGTTTGAAGGATGCTCCAAGGCTTCAAATTGATAATGATGGAGAGAAAATTCTCAATGCCGTTGTTAAAAACAAAGGGTTGCTTCCTTTAAATGATGATTCAAATCCTGAAGATATTAAGAATCTGATTGGACTAAGCAAAAGCTCATTCAAAAAAGCAGTCGGTAGACTTATGAAAAGAAATGTTATTGAAATGACAAGAGAAGGAATTCGACTTTCAGATGGAAATAAAAAGACATATACAGGAAATAATCGTTCAGTGCAAAGAACAAACAATAAAAATGACAGAAACGATAAAAATAGCAGAACATCAAGAAGAAAATAGAGAATTATTTATACATAATTAGTTTAATTAAGCATTACATATATTGACGTTTTATCATAAAAGTAGTAATATATTAAAGCTTTATTTAATTATACTAAAATAATTTCAAAATTATAAATAAAGGAGAAAAATATGACAACACCACACAATAGTGCTATTAAAGGTAATATAGCAGAAACAGTTTTGTTACCGGGAGATCCGTTAAGAGCAAAATTTATCGCAGAAAATTTCTTAGAGGATGTTGAGCAATTTAATGCAGTAAGAAATATGTTTGGATATACAGGTACATATAATGGTAAAAAAGTTTCTGTAATGGGAACAGGTATGGGATGCCCTTCAATAGGAATTTATTCTTATGAATTGATTCATATGTATGGAGTAAAGAATTTAATCAGAATTGGTTCATGTGGCGCTTATGACCCGAAATTAAATCTTTATGATATAATTTTGGCAATGGGAGCAAGTACAGATTCAAATTTTGCTGATCAATATAATCTTCCTGGAATTTATTCAGCGACTTCTTCATGGGAACTGCTATACAAGGCTAAATTGGCAGCTGATAACAACAATATCCCAGTAACTGTTGGAAACATAGTTACATCAGATATATTCTACCATGATGATCCTGATAGCTGGAAGAGCTGGGCGAAGATGGGATGCATAGCTGCTGAAATGGAATCTTATGCATTGTATTGCAATGCAAACAGAGCAGGAGTTAATGCTCTTACAATACTTACAGTATCAGATTCAATTGCAAATCATACAGAAACTACTCCAGAGCAAAGGGAAAAAGGATTTAAAGATATGATGAAAATTGCTCTTGAGCTAGCTTAAGGAGTTCAGATGAAAAAAGCTTGGGAAATGGCATATGATTTATTTTCAAATGCGAAACCAACTGTATTAAGTGAAGGTGAGCAGGGCTGGAGTGCATTAAAAGCTGTTGCTGAGTTTTATGACGGTATGTTAAACCTTGATTGGGGCAGCAACGTTCCTGGTTCTGGTGCACCTGAAATTGCTATGATTGCTGCAGTACAAGCGCTTGAAAATAGAGGCTATACAGTTGACAATGCATATGAGCTTTTAGAAAAAGGTTTTATTGCACATAAAGAAAAAAACAATGTGGAGCTTCAAAAAATTTCTGCAGAGTTAAGAAACGAATTTTTAAATGCAAGAAAGAATGAAGATTCACCATATTGGAATTACACATATTACAGCAGCTTTGAACAATTTGAACAAAAGGTTCAATTTCCAAGTGCTGTTGAAGTAGACATACATTCGGAAAAATTTAAGGATCAGATAAGAGCAGCATGGGTATCTCAACTTATTGGAGCCGCAATGGGAACCATGGTTGAAGGCTACACATCTAAAAATCTTTATGAGGTTTTTGGAGATTTGAAGGGTTATATAAGAGAGCCAAACACCTATAATGATGACATTACCTTTGAAATAGCTTTTCTTGATGCATTTAAGGATAAAGGCTACAATGTTACAAGCAAGGATATTGCTTTATCATGGATTGGTTTGATACCTGTAGGATGGTCTGCAGAAGAGCTCGCATTAAGGAATATTCGTGCAGGTATGATGCCTCCGGAAAGTGCTAAATGGAACAATCCCTTTAATGAATGGATTGGAGCTCAAATGAGGGGTGCAATATGCGGTATGGTAGCACCTGGAAATCCGAGTTTGGCAGCTAAGCTTGCATGGATAGATGGAGAAGTTTCTCACATCAACAACGGCATTATAGGTGAAGTTTTCAATGCTGTAATGATTTCATTGTCATTTATTAATGATGATATCAAGGACATAGTAAAGCAATCAATTTCTATGATACCGACTGACAGCGAATATTATTCAGTTGTTAAATATGCTTATGATTGTTGCTTAAAATACAGCGACTGGCATGACGCGTTGGCAGATTGTGAGAAAAAATATATTAAATACAATTGGATTCATGCTTACCCAAATGCATGCTGCGAAATAATTGCACTTATGTATGGCGAGGGAGATTATGAAAAAACCCTTAATATAATAACAATGTGTGGCATTGATGCAGATTGCAACGCAGGCATGATTATGCCTGTCTTGGGAATTCAAAAGGGAATGCGTATCATTCCAAAAAGACTATTATCACCGGCTTTTGATAAACTAATTACCTACATGAGGTATTATGAAGAAATTAAGCTGGATGATTTAGTCTGTGATACTTTAAAATACATAATAAAAGCTAAAATTGGAGGAAATAACAAATGAAAAAAATGCTTTCATTATTGCTTGCAGTGCTCATGATTTTTGCTATGACTGCTTGTGCTAAAGAACCTGCAAAAACACCGGAAACACCTGGAACAGAAACACCAGGAACTGAAACACCTGCTGAAGATGGCAAGCCATACAAGGCAGCGCTTTTGTTAAACGGAACATTAGGAGACAAATCATTTTTTGATTCAGCTAATTCAGGACTTGAAGCTTTAAAAAAAGAATTAGGTGCTGAAAAGTTTGATTTTAAAGTTGAACAAATGGGAGCTACTCCTGCTGATGAACCAAAATGGGAACCAACATTGTTGGAATATTGCGATAGTGAAGAATATGACGTTATTATAATTGGAACTTGGCAAATGATTGATGCTTTAGAAAATGCATCAAAACAATTCCCAGATCAAAAATTCATATTCTTTGATGAAACATATGATTTCACAGCTAGAGCAAATAATAATAATATTTACAACGTATTGTACAAACAAAATGAAGTATCATACCTCATTGGTGCAGCTGCTGCCATGATGACTACAAACACAGAGCTTGAAAATATTGATCCAGCAACTAAAACTTTAGGTTTCTTGGGTGGTATGGAAAATCCTATAATCAATGACTTTTTAGTTGGATACATTCAAGGAGCTAAAGAAATAGATCCTGAAGTTAAAGTAGCAATAGGCTATGTTGGTAACTTCTATGATTCAGCTGCAGGTAAAGACATTGCTCTTACTCAATATCAAAGTGGTGGAGCAGATGTTGGATACAACGTAGCAGGTGCTGCTGGATTAGGTCAAATCGAAGCTGCAGTAGATGCTAAAAAATATGCATTTGGCGTTGACTCAGATCAGGCTGCTTTATTACCGGAAAAAGCTCAGGTAATCCCAACATCTGCACTTAAAAATGTTGGTAATTCTTTAATAAGAGCTATTAAGCTTGACTTAGAAGGAAAGCTTGAGTATGGCAAGGCTGAATCTTTAGGATTTGCTGAAGGCGGAGTTGAAATCGTAAAGGATGCTCACTATGAAGATATGCTTCCTGAAGCAATCAGAACAACATTAGATGAATTAGAACAAAAAATTACTGATGGAGATATAGTTGTTGATACAGCAATAGGAAAATCAACAGAAGAAATCCAAGCAATTAAAGATTCAGTAAAATAGTAAAGTTATTAAAAAACAGTCAGGGGTAAACCCTGACTGTTTATAAGATTGATTGGTATTAATAATTAATAATTGCCTGCTAAAGTAAATGCGGCCACAATAGCCGTCAATTATTAATTATTAATAAAATTATACGGAGGATACTACCATGAGCAATAAAGTGCTTGAGATGAAAAATATAATGAAGATTTATCCTAATGGGGTAGTGGCAGTAGAAGATGTAACCTTAGAGCTTGAAAAAGGAGAAATACATGCATTATTAGGTGAAAACGGAGCTGGAAAAAGCACATTGATGAAGGTTCTATTCGGACTTGAATCACCAGAGCAAGGGCAGATAATATTGAATGGCGAACAAATTACTTTAAGGTCCCCTCAGGATGCAATAAAAAAAGGAATTGGAATGGTTCACCAGCACTTTATGCTTGTTCCTTCACTTACTGTAGCAGAGAATATCATCCTTGGTGTTGAACCGAAAAGAAGCATGTTCATCAATATGGATAAAGCTATTGAAGTTTCTGATTCTATAGCAAAGAAATATAATTTTGATATCGATGTAACGTCGAAAGTTGAAGATCTCCCTGTAGGTATTAAGCAAAAGGTTGAAATATTGAAGGCATTATATAGAGGCGCAGACATACTTATATTGGATGAACCTACTGCAGTGCTGACTCCACAGGAAACAGATGAACTTTTTATACAGCTGAAGAAATTAAAAGAACTAGGACATACAATTATTTTCATATCCCATAAGCTGGATGAAATTAAATCAATCTGCGACAGAGCAACCATAATGCGAAACGGTAAAAGCATGGGAACTCACAATGTAATTGACATTTCAACGAGTGAAATGTCTAAGCTCATGGTGGGAAGAGATGTTGTTATGACATTTAACAAAAAGCCTGTTCAGCTTAAGGAAACTGTGATGAAGGTTAGAAATCTTAAGGTAGCAGGAGCAACAGGTGTATTGAGAGTTAATGACTTATCCTTTGATTTAAAAGCAGGAGAAATATTCGGAATTGCAGGGGTTGAAGGAAACGGACAAGGTCATCTTGTTGAAGCGTTGACTGGCCTTACAAAAAAATATGCAGGTGAAATTAAAATATTTGATAAGGATATTAAAAACAACAGCATATATAATATAAGGAAATTAGGTGTTGCGCACATTCCCGAAGACAGAATGACTTTAGGTTGCGCATCTAACATGAATATAATGGACAATATTCTTTCTAATCAATATGACAGCCCCGAATACTCAGGCAGATTTATGTTGAAAATGAAAAAAATCGAAGCAAGAGTAAACAGTCTTATAAAAGAATACCTAGTAAAATGCAAGTCATACAAACAAAACGTGGGCATGCTA
>JAQSYS010000364.1 GCA_029256005.1 Sedimentibacter sp. | reverse complement strand
TTTATTTCTATTATACCCAAATAAAGAATATATAAAAATAAAAATGCCTAAAGGATAGGCATTATTACATATTTATCATGATGTATAACATCACCGGTTTTAAATTTCACCGGATTTTTAAACAATGGACCATCAAATGCAAAGGAATGATATTCACCGTTTTCTCCGCAAATATCAGCTCCGACTCGTTCTATTTCAGCAGCAACCTGCTTTGTAAGAATTTTACCAATAAAATCTTCAGATAGCCTTGAAGTATCTACAACAGTAATCATAGTTTTAAAGCCTGAATCAATGAATTCATAGACCATATCTTTTCTTGCTTCCTTCCATAGAGGAAAATAAGCTTTAATTCCTGCCGCCACACATCTGTCAGTGCACCACTTAAGGTGTTCTTCCAAATCTATATCACCGAAAACACATACTTCAGCTCCCTTTTCTTTTGCAGCTCGTAAATAAGCTTCAAAATTCAAGGTGTATTGTTCACCGGTTGTTTCCATAAGAATTATGGGTATCTGGATCTCCTTTGATATATTGTCAAGCAGCTGCTTAGAGATCCCGTGAAACCAGGATTGCTTCCTGTCTGTATTGTACGTTGTTACAAGCTCAATGGGTTCCATACCCTGCTTTATCGCTCTGTGAATTGCCAAGGTGCTGTCTTTGCCTCCGCTGTAGGATGCAATAAATTTTTTGCCTTTATACTTATTCATTACACAACCTCATTATTTAATTTTTCGTAGTTTGACTGGTTCAACTTCAAAGCTGGACCAATATTTTAATGAATCTGTCATGTAACTTTTAACATCCATATCATATACTTTATTTATTATATTAGATGAAATCACATCTTCAGTTTTTCCATAAGCAGCAATGTTACCTTTATCCAACAGCAAAACCTTGTCAGCAAGTTTCATTGCTAAATTTAAATCATGCAATACGCCTATAACCGTGTGGCCTTCTTCTTTTGACCAGCTTTTAAGAAATTCAATCAGCTCTGCTTGATTTTTTAAATCAAGATGGTTGGTAGGTTCATCCAAAAGTATAATGTTTGGTTCCTGAGCCAGAGTTCTTGCCAGATAAACTCTTTGAAGCTGTCCACCGGATAATGTGTTTATTTGTTTATTTTTATAACTTAACAAATCTAAAGCCTTTAGACATTTATCAGCATATTCGCGATCTTTTGCTGTAGGTTCTTTAAAGGCTCTGTTTTTCATATGAAGATATCGCCCAAGCAGTACAGTTTCATAAACAGTATAAGAGAAATAAATATTTGATAATTGGCTCATGACAGCTATTTTTTTTGCAACATCTGTTCTTTTCATTGATGAAATGCATGTTTCATCTATTTTAATTGTGCCCTTGTGAGGAATAATTCCAGCTATAGTCTTTATAAGCGTTGTTTTTCCGCAGCCGTTAGGACCTAAAATGCATAGAGTTTCACCTTCAGATGCATTTAAATTAATATTTGAAATCACATCATAACCATTGTAACCTGCAGATACATTTTTCAAAGTGAGCATTTTATAACTCCTTTCTTTTGGAAAAATAAACATAAGCAAAGAATGGCGCACCTACCAGTGCTGTTACGGCTCCCACAGGAAGTTCAGAAGGTGATACAATTGTACGTGCAACTAAGTCGCATATAACCATGAATGCACCTCCAAACATCATAGACATTGGAATTACTATCTTGTGTTGAGAACCGAATATTTTTCTGACAACATGTGGAGCAATCAAATCTATAAAACCTATGACTCCGACAAATGAAATGGCGCTGCCAGTAAGAGCTGCAGAAAGACCAAGCAATATCCATTTAATTTTATAGACATCAACTCCCATAGTAAATGCCTGTTCCTCACCAAAGGTCATTATATCCATTTCTTTTGCGAAATATCTTATGATAAATACTCCGATTAATACAATAGGGAACAAAACTAGTACACTTGACCAGTCCTTTAAAGCAAAGGAGCCCATTTGCCAAAATGTGAGCTGCTCGACATGTTCTTTAGCCATAGCTGTAATTAATGTCAATATGGCATTAACAAACAAGGAAAAAACCATTCCAACTAATATAATAGTATTATTTTCTAAGTTTTTATCCATTTTAGATGCAAACTTCACAGCTACAAATACAGTTAAAAGGCCAAAAACAAGCCCTGCCGCTGGAAGAGTGAACATACCTAAAAATGGAATTGAAATTCCTGTAATTATTACAAAAGCCGCGCCTAGAGAAGCACCTGATGATACCCCTAAGGTATAGGAGGATGCTAAAGGATTTTTCAATACTGACTGCATTACTGTGCCGCTTACAGCCACACTCGAAATATCCGGTGATAAAGGTGTAAAAAAGAGTTTGTTTGAAAGTATGTTTAAAATATCTTTAAATGGAACATATATGCTTCCTAAAGCCACACCTGTAAATAAAATTAATATACATATTAAAGAAGATAATATTATTTTAAACTTATTACTCATTTTTTATATATTTCAGGATAAATTGCTTGTGCCATCTGATCTAATGCAGTTACTATATTATGATTTGACAATGAGCTTGCATCTCTGTCAATATAATACACATCGTTGTTTTTTATGGCAGTTACATCTTCCCATCCATTTCGATTTTTAATTTGTTCTACTGCATTCTCAATATAATCAACATTTGTTAGAATGACATCCGGATTTGCTGCTACTACAATTTCTTCAGAAACTGCAATCCATTTTTCTTGATCAGCCAGTATATTTTCAGCTCCGATTATTTCAATCATTTCATTTAAAAATACTCCGCTACCGAAGCTATATATTTTTGGAGCTCCAGCTATTTCAAAGTATACGGTTTTTTTAGTCTCAATGGTCGAACTAAACTCTTTGAATTCATTAATCTTTTCTTTCATGTTATTAACCAAGTTTTGGCCTTTATCACTTACCTTTAAAGAGTCTGCAATAAATATTATGTCATCATAAATTCCTTCTATACTATCACTTGTCGGAATGTATGCGACTGTTATGCCTAAATCTTTTATAGGTTTAAAGGGATCATTTCCATCGCTCATGCTCATGCCGGTTGCATATATTATATCTGGCTCTAATGCTACAAGTTGTTCAACATCAGGATTCATTATATCAAAGAACGGAATATTTTCAGGAATTCCTTCAATATCACCAGAGTATTTATCAACAGCTACTAGCTTGTCGCCATAGCCCATTTCTACTATCATTTCGGTGTTAGAAGGTGAAATAGATATTATTTTATTTATTTCTTCTGGTATTGTTATTTCGTTGCCTGCTCTATCCTTTGTTGGTAAATTTACTTTCGGTTGATTTTGTTCAGTTTCCTGTTGTTCTTGTTGAGCTGGTTCTTGACCTTTTCCTGTACATGCAGCAAGTGATGCCAAAACTATCATCATAATAATGATTAAAGTTAATTTTTGTTTCATTTTAATTCCTCCGTTTATATTATATTATAAACATCTAAAAATTATTGCGTTTTCAGTACAAATCTTCGATGTCGCTTGAAAAATTAAGGTAGGGCATAAAAAAACGTCTCGATATAATCGAAACGTAAAGCCCACAAATTGCTTTGAATATTTAATATCCAAGTTTTTCAATTTAGCTATCGCCTTTTACCTGAAGAGCATTATAGCATTTGCGGTATTTACGCAAATAATACTGGCAGGTTTTCCGACT
>JAQSYS010000034.1 GCA_029256005.1 Sedimentibacter sp. | reverse complement strand
TCAGAAATTCCACAATCAGAACCAAATCCCCATATAGTTTCATATTCTGGTCCTGAACCTTCAATACCATCAGTTTCACAGTATCTTCCACAGCCTATTGGACATCTGAAACAAGGATCTTTCTTTTTCATGAATTTTTCTGCCAATGTTTCTCCACTAATTTCTTCAGCCTTATCAAAATATGACTCCTGAAAATTATTTGTAGGCAAAGCTCCATGTTCATTTATTATATTTACAAGTACAGCTGAGCCATATGTAGGAAGTCCCTGCCCTGTAACACCATTTTCTTTTATTTTAGTCATGCATCGTGAGAATACTTCTTTCAGCTTCTCACTATCTGCAACATTAACCTTATTAGTGCCTCGTACTACGATGGCTTTTAGATTTTTAGACCCCAGAACAGCTCCTACTCCAGATCTGCCTGCAGCTCTTCCTCTATCATTTATAATACCTGAAATCTTAGAAAGTTTTTCTCCGGCAGGACCAATTGCAGAAACTCTGACTTTTTCGCCATGAAGTTCTTCTAAAATTGTTGTTGTTTCAGCAACTAGCTTTCCCCATATTGAAGCGGCATCCTTTATTTCTACTACATCATTTGCAATATTGATATATACCGGCTTATCTGCCTTACCTTCAATTATAACAGCATCATATCCTGCAAATTTAAGTTCTGCTCCCCAATATCCTCCGGAATTCGAGCTTGCAATTGTTCCGGTAAGAGGCGACTTAGTCACAACCATATATCTTCCACCAGTTGGTGTGTTTGTTCCAGATAATGGCCCTGTAATGAAAATTACTTTATTGTCAACACTTAACGGTTCTACATTAGGATTAACTTCATCCATTAAAATTTTTGTACCTAAGCCTCTTCCACCGATAAATTTTAAAGCATCTTCTAAATTAAGTTCTTCTTTTTTGATGGTTTTATCAGTTAAATTTATTCTTAGAACGACTCCTTGATATCCATAATAATTGTTCATATAATCCCTCCTGTATTTTGATTAATTATATTAAAGCAATTATCATGCCAACCTTTTTTAAATAAATAAAGCATTGATAATCAATGCTTTATTTATTATATAAACGTTTATCTGTTCCATATTGGCACATAAATTCAATGTTGCACCGTTCCATAACGATACATTGTCCCATAACTTAACAACTGATGTTGTGTTCCTTTAGCTTCCTGTAAAGTGTGTTCCTTCCTATACCTAAAACTTGAGCAGTTCGTGACATGTTATTATCATTTACATTTAATATTCTAACGATATGCTCCCTTTCTACATCCTTTAGACTTAAGCTGCATGGCTCAAATTCCAGCAATTCTTTTTCAATTTCATGATTAATATATTTTTTATCTATTTTTCCTAATCCTATATTGTTGATATCTGGTATTGATTCTGTATTAACAACAAGCTCAATATAATTTTCAAGTTCTCTTATATTCCCAGGCCAATCATAGGAAGTGAGCTTTTCCATTTCTTGCACTGAAATGTATACACTCTTTTTATTAAGCTTCTTGCTGATTTTGTCCATAAAATATTCAACTAATAGTTTTATATCTCCTCTTCTTTCGCAAAGACTAGGTAATCTGATAGGCAAAACATTTAATCTATAGTACAAGTCTTTTCTAAATGTTCCGCTTTGAACCTCTTCCTTTAAGTCTTTATTAGTAGCAGCTATCACTCTTACATTTACGACCTTTTCCTGTGTGCTTCCTATTCTGCACACAGTACCTTCCTCAATAACCCTTAACAATCTTGTTTGAAGATCAATTGGCATTTCTCCTATTTCATCAAGAAAAATAGTTCCTCCATCAGCTATTTCAAACTTGCCTGGATTGCCCTTTGTTTTTGCACCTGTAAAGGCTCCTTCTTCATAACCAAAAAGTTCTGATTCAATAAGATTCCTAGGTATTGCGCCACAGTTTAATACAATAAACGGTTCTTTAGCTCGTGGAGAATAATTGTGTATGGAATGAGCAAAAAGTTCTTTGCCTGTCCCACTGTCTCCTAATATTAGAATATTTGATCTGCTGTCTGCAATCTTTTTTGCAAATTTAACAACTGCTAAAAAACCTTCATCTTTTCCAACTATTTTGTCAAATGTATAAACAGCATGTCTTCCCATTATGTTTTGAGCTTGTTTTCTCTGCTTTTTAACATCATGGAACATTAAAAGGATATTTGAATTTTCATTGTCTTCATCTTTTACCAAATATGCATTTAAATTTAACTGTTGTATGTTTTTTCTTGCGTATACATCTACATCTTCAATAAATGTATCCTTTTTTTCATAAATTAATTTTGATATTCTATTCCATTCTTTTAAGAGCTCATAAGCTTTCATTTGCTTTAGTTCATCCTGATCATATCCAAACAATTCAGAAGCAGTAGAATTGGCACTTAAAATCTTCCCGTCAAAACTTGTAATAATAATTCCTGACAATAAAGAGTCTTGAACAGCTTCGTAATACCTTTTTTCTCTAAACAACATTGCCTTATATGAATTTGATTGAAGTTTTTTCTCTATAGCATCTGCAGCTGCAACCACCATCCCTAATGTATGAATATGGACTAATTCACTATAGCCGGTCAAATCTATTGAACCTATTATATTACCTTCAGTATCTCGTATAGGGCTGGCTGAACATGTCCATCTATGATACGCACTTATATAATGTTCCTCGCCAGAAACCTGCAATGGTTCTTTTTCAGCAATGGCAGTACCCATTGCATTGGTTCCAATATTCTTTTCATTCATATATGCACCGGGAATCATCTTAAAAGAAAAAGCTTCTGATAAAATATCTTCATCACCAATTACATTTAATATGCAGCCATCTTTATCTGTTAAGATTGAGAAGAAATTAGAACCCTTCACAAAGTCATAAATTTTGTTCATAATAGGTGCCGCTGCTAAAACAAGCTCTCTGTTAATTTCCATAACATGAAACAGCTCTTTTTCATCTAGTATTTTGTTTGAATATATCTGGCTATATTCAACATCATAATCTTTACATCTACTATGGGATTTTATTACATAATCCTTTCCTTCCATGACTCTAAGTGTGTGCATAGTATTTCTCCTTTATAACCGTTTTAACTAATTACGTAGAACTGTTACAAAAAAATCCGTATTATTATTTTATCTACGGATTCTCAATATCACTATATTTAATATTTTTGTATTTCATTTAATTTATATCATTTTAACAATTTTCAAAGTTAATATCAAGGTTTTTATTTAATAAATTACCATTACCAGTTCTAAATAGGACTTACTCCTGCCACACTTCCATACCTTTGTTTTCTATAAACTTCAACAATTGTGTCCCAAGTAATTTCATCAACTAAACCTGTTGGTTCAATACCTTGCATGGTTTGAAACGCACTTACCGCTCGTTGAGTTGGTTCATCATATACACCATTAGGTTCAATATATGGTATAGTAGGAATAATTAAAGAAATGTATGAAAGCATTTCCTGAATAACATATATGCTAGGTGATTCTTCTCCTTGCTCAAATACGCTTCCTGGCCATCGAAATCTAGGCAGGTATACTGCTTCAGGAGGTAATGTATCAAGAATTCCAAACAGACTTTCTGATAAAGCAACTAATGTTTGGCTGTCCACTAAACCTGTCGTTTCAAGATTCATTGTTTTTTGAAATTGTATTATTTGTTCCCTAGTTGCTTCGTCAAAGATTCCTGTTATGGCAACTCCTTTAATAGTAGGGTAATACGCCGACAAAACATTTAACGCATATTGAATAAATTCAACTCTTGGGCTCACATCTCCAACTAAAGATACCTCCTCTATAACTTCAACCAACAAATTAATAAAATCTCCCTGTGCTGTAAGTTCAGCCAGTTTGGTAACAGCAGCATATATATACCTTAACGTATACCATGTTCCTTGATCAATAACACCAGTTACAGGAAGCTTAAACACTCTTTGAAATTCTCTTACAGCTGCTTCAGTGGATTCGTTAAAATAACCAGTTAATGGTTGTATTTCAGGAATTGCAGGATAATTTAACCTTATCCGATCTAAATTCAGCTGCATTCTTAGCACATCAAGACTGGAGTCGCCTAGCTTTAATGGCTCTCCTGGATAATAAATTTCCACTTCACCGACTGGTGCATTTTCTACAATATCTATGTTATCACCATAATAATATCTTAAAATTTCTATAGGGGTATAACCTGCATTAGCTAAATCAACTGTACCCCATTGAAGCAGCCCATCACATTGAGAAACTCTGCCGTCGCAAAATGTTGCAAATAGTGGCTGTAGCTGGCCTTCTCTAACTATATATTGATTAAATGTTTCATCTACAATGGAGCTTATACTATCAAATATACCTCTGTTTGGAACATATGCTTGATCAAATTGAGTTGAGTTCGTAATATCAAAATTATAACCTCTTGATCTGTACCACTCTGTATATACTCTATTCATTGCAATTGAAGTTATTGCGTGAATATTCGCCCTTAAAGCATTTTCCGGCCATGTTGGGTATAGCTCGCTGGATGCAACATTTTTTATATAATCAATATAAGGAATAGTAATATTTTCAGCTTCTTGATCCGGTGCTCCTAAATGAACAGTTATCTCCCTAGGTACCGTAACTAATTGAAGTTGTTCAAGAACTTCCTGCATAACCAGATTATTTTTATAACCAAGAATAAAAGACATAAAATTTCCCCATTTATAATTTAATTACACTAATTATATTTACGATATTATACAATATGCAGTAGCTATTGATAATTCCATAAATTTATTATTGTTTTATTGTATTCACCTTGATAATTTGATAAAATAGTAATATATGGAAGACAATCATGAATTAAATTAAGCTTTAATAATTGCAGTGGTGTGATATGATGGACCAGAATTGAAGATAAAGAAAGGAATTCAAAATGATTTATACAGTAAAAGGAACTATTGAAAAAACACAAATGGGAAAAACACTCGCTCATGAACATATTAATTGGATAACTGATGAAGATTTTGCAGGAAGAATGTATTTTGATAAACAGTATGATGAACCTTATAACGATAAAATATTTAATAATGTTATTCCAATACTAAATAAATTATACTCATTAGGATGCAAGACAATTGTGGAAGCTTCACCACCACTTGGGGGACAAAACTTAAGGCTGTTATATGATTTATCTTGCAAATCAAGCGTTAACATCATCCCTTCTACAGGTATGAACATTACAAAGTATTCATATCATATTTTTAAAGAAAACTTTGAGGTGCAATTAGCAAACAAGTGGATTCAAGACTTTCAAGAAGGGTTAGATGTGATTGATAATATATGTATAAAACCAGGTTTTATTAAATTGCTTATAGATAGAGGCCAAGTCAATGTTGTAGACAAGGCAATGCTCAAAGCAGCGGCTATAGCCTGTAAAGCAACTGGTATGCCGATTCATTGTCATGAAATGGAAGCAGAGCATATACATGAAGTTATTGCAATACTAGAAGAAATGGAAGTCCCACCTCATAAATTCGTTTGGGCTCATGCAGATTATGAAAGTCATCTTGAAACTATTTTAAAAGTGGTTTCAAAAGGCTATTGGGTTGGCTTTGATACTATAAGAGAGGGAACTTACGAAGCACGAAAGCAACTTATTAGCCATGCTATAGATAATAATTATATTCATCATGTAATGCTCTCTGAAGATAATGATTTCTATGAAGAAAGTAACAAGATAGATGGTGTAGAAAGATATTGTTCCTTTTTCAATACATTTATTCCATTTTGCATTGAAAATGGTATACCTCAAGGTCTGATGGACAGCATCATAATTGACAACCCTGCGCAATTTTACGATTTTTAAAATAATTAAAAATATTAATTAAGAGGTGTAATTTAATGAAAAAGTGCAAAAGTGTATTTGTGAGAATATTATTGATTTCAATTATTATGATTTTATCATTAACAGTTGGAGTGTATGGTAATGAAGTACATTTGCAAGATAATTATTATGGTAAAAATTCGCATTTATTGTCTGTAGAATGGTTTTATAATCAGTACTTCCAGGAATTCATAGATGAATTTTTAGATATTATAAATTCAAATGAAAACTATATAAATGAGAACCTTGATGTTTTGAAGGATAGTGATAATGCTGTAATAGTATGGAAAGATAAAAATTTTGAAGCAATAATGAGATATTATTTAAATAATTTTGATAAAGATATTTATGTTAAAGATTTAAATGATATTACAGAATTAAACATACATTCTAATTGGAAAATAGAAACAAACATAAATGAATGTGAAATACCCGAAGAATATCAAAATAAGATAGGTTTAATAACATCTATGAAGGATGTTGATAATTTTAATAATCTAAATGAAATTGCTATTTATAGTAATAAAATAGAGTCTATACATACATATAAAAATAGTTCAAACATAAGTTCATTAAATCTTAGTTTTAATAAACTTCAAAATTTATCTGGTATAGAGAATTATAGTAATTTAACAAACCTTGATATCTCTGATAATTATATAGAAAATTTAATACCGTTAAATAATTTATCAAAACTCAGAACACTTGATCTTAGCTATATTGGTCCACCAGCTAATAATGGTGATAGAAATAATATTTCAAATATTGATATAAATGAAATATCTGAATTAAAAAATTTAGAGTCTTTAATAATCGAAAATAGTAATGTTAGCAATATTTCTGCGTTAAATAAATTTAATTATTTAAATTTTTTACAATTATGGAAATGCAATTTAAATATTAATGAATTATACCTAATATCAGATAATGACAAAAATATGATAGAGGATTTAGTTTTTGAAATATCAAACGTTTCAGGTGAGCCTGTAATATTGGATATGTCTAAGTTTGAAAATTTGAATAATCTTAAAGAATTATATGTTATTGGAGAACTAACAAATATTAATAGTTTAAATAATTTAACTAGCCTAGATATGATTAATAATTCAATTAGTAAAAGCGAAAGTTTTAGTAATTTAAAAAATTTAGATTGGCTAAAAATTTTGAATTCTAAATTTGAAGATCCTAAAGTTTTGGAAGACTTAAATAAATTAGAAACTGTATATTTTAGCGATACTGATATAAGCAGCTTAAAGCATTTAAAAAACAATAAAAATTTAAAATCTTTATGGATTGTTAATGGAAACTTAAGTGATATTTCTGACTTAAAAGAATTTACTAATTTGGAAAATATAATGTTGCCGAATAATAATATTACAGATATAAGTGTATTGTCCGAGTTGCATAATTTAAAAAGAATAAATATTAGTGGTAATCCTATAAAGGATTATACAGTAATTGATAACTTGAAAAATAAAGAAGAAATACAAATTATAAAATAATAGTTAGTAATAAAAAATATAATAAGGGTGAAACCTCATGCAATTACTCGTTTATTATGCAACAATTATAAACATCCCGAATATTATTATTGCAACAAAAATTGTTTTAAATGATGTTTTAAATAATTTGCATTTATATGATGTTATTTTTGAGTTTATAAGATATCAATGGGGACTAAAAAAGCTGACTCCTGTTCAATTCAGAAATCAGCTTTTAGCTGCTTAAACTCTTTTTTTAATTGTCCTTGATTTAGGGTCCATTTTAAACGTTCAAATTGCGTAAACACCTTTTTTAAAAAACATAAATATATTTATTATATAAGTGGCTCTATTAAAATGAAGTTCACAATCTCCTATTTTATATAATAATCACTTACTAAAATTTTGGACAATATTTCAGTTGGTATTACAAATTCTAATACTCCCATATATCCAGGAGCAACCTCGTATTTATCAAAGGAAATAACCAATCTAGCATCTTCGTTTATATAGAAGTTTTGTGTTTCTGAAATAGCTTCGAATAAACCAAAGTCTGATCCTTCTATACCTTCAACCCAATATGTTTTATTTTCGTCCAATTTATTGTTCTCTATCATTTGCTGTTTAATATTATCGCTGATGATTTCAACATAACTGTTATCCTTGAATAAGGATGGTAAAGTTATTAATATTTCATTCTTCTTATCAATAGTATCATACTTAAAAATTGTTGATGAAGAACCTACGGTGTTGACAACATAACGCCCTATGGATAATATTTCATCATTATCGGTTTTGATTACATAACCGCTATCAACTCCTAAATGTCCTCCACCCACCTTTTTTAGTTCTTCTATTTCGTTCATAAACTGATTATAAAGCTCATTATTTTCTTTCAAATATTTTTCATTTAAACTATTTTCTAATTCTATATTTTCCAAACCATCTATTTTAGGTATCTCTATTTCTGCATGATACCCATCTTCATCCACGTTAAATTCTTTAAATTTTAACACTTTAACTATTTCACCTACAACTGGTACTTTTGATAGATTTTCTGCAAATACCGGATTTATATTAACCCCAGCAGTTATCCCCACAGCTAAAACTGCAATTGAAGCGGCTGACACAGCTGTTTTTCTTATATTATTTTTTCTTTTCATCTTAATCCTTTCTTGAATAAAAACTTTTCTAACAACAAAATCCAATTCGTTTGGTATTGGTGTGTCTAAGTAGTCCTTTTTTAATTTTTCTAAATCATTATATCCCATTACCTAATCTCCTATCTTCAGTATTCATTTCAACCTTCAATAATTCTAATCCCTTATAAAGACGAGTTTTAATAGTACTAATATTGATATCCAGAACCTCAGCTATTTCATTTATCTTTAAATCTTCAAAATATCGTAATATAATAATTGTACGGTAAGAGTAGGGTAATTTCTCCAATGCCCTTTCCAAGTCTATATTGGCATAGTTATCTGTATCAATTAATTCATTTTCAAACAAATACTCTCCATCAATTACTGTTTCTCTATTTCTCTTTCTGATAAAATCTAATGAGGTGTTTACAACTATCCTATAAAACCAAGTCTTTATTACATTAATATCCTTAAGGGACTCCAAAGATGAAATACCTTTATATATGGACTCTTGTACAATATCCAACGCATCTTCAACATTTCTTACATACCTATAAGCTAACCTATATATCGGTTCCTTATTGTTAATTACATAATCCTCAAAATGTCTTTCTAAATCCTTTTTTTTCATACTTATGTTTCCTTCTCTGATGTACATCTTTCGTTAACACTATTAAGACGTTTATGAAAGATAAAAAGTTTTAATATATTTAACTTTTTTAAATAAAAATGTTTTATTCAATAAGAGTTTTTCCCGTCATTCAACGATTTCAGTGGGGGATTGAACCCACCACTGAAAAAGTTAAGTGGAACCCGCTGCCTGTAGAGGTGGGGGACATTTAATTTAGTTATAATACTTACCATGCTAAATCTTGTCATAAAAAAAGAGTCGTTTAAACAACTCTTTTTGTCTATTTCTATAATTATTTACGTCAATAATACAATATTTTATTCAACTGTAACCGACTTAGCAAGGTTACGTGGTTTATCAATGTCACAGTCTTTTAATAATGCTGCATAGTATGCTAGATATTGAGCAGGGATGATTGTTGCAAGTGGTGATAGCAACTCATTTACATCATCAATAACTATATCATCAGTTTCTTGGCTAAGTTTGCGCATGGATATTACCAATGTTGCAGCACCTCTTGCCTTAACTTCTTTGATATTGCTTCTTGTATTAAGATTTATGTTTTCCTGTGATATCACTGCTATGACAGGAGTATTATGCTCAATTAAAGCAATGGTTCCATGTTTTAATTCTCCTGCTGCAAAACCTTCTGTTTGTATATAAGAAATTTCTTTTAATTTCAGTGAGGCTTCCAGACAAACAAAATAATCCATGCTTCTTCCTATATAGAAGCAGTTTCTACTGTTGACCAAATATTTTTCAGCAAGATCCTTGTAATTGTCCTTGTCATCGCAGAGAGTTTCCATAGTGTATGCAATTTTGCTAAGCTCTTTGAAAATATCAATATCAATTTTATTATTTACCAAAGCTGCAAGTATTGACAATACTGCAATTTGTGCAGTGTATGCCTTTGTTGATGCAACTGCAATTTCAGGTCCTGCATATAACAAAAGTGTATTGTCTGACTCTCTTGACAGTGTAGAACCTTTAACATTTGTTAAAGTCAATGTCTTGCATCCCATTTGTTTTACTTTTACAAGAACTGCTCTGCAATCAGCAGTTTCACCGCTTTGTGATATAAACATAAACAATGGCTTTTCTGATAAAAGAGGCATATTGTAAATAAATTCGCTTGCTATTACAACTTCGGTAGGTTTTTCTGCAATTTTTTCAAAAAACTGTTTACCTATCAGACCGGCGTGATAGCTGGTTCCACATGCTATGATATATAATTTATCGCATGCCCTTACATCTTCTAATATTTCCGGGGTAATGCACATATTTCCGTTTTCATCTGAATATTCAGACATAATTTTTCTTATTACAAAAGGCTGCTCTTCTATTTCCTTCATCATATAATGAGGATATGTTCCCTTTTCAGTGTCTGATGCATCTATATCAGCCTTATAAGGGTTTCTTGAAACCTTATTTCCGTATATTGTGTAAATTTCAATATCGTCTTTTGTAATTTTCAAAAATTCCTTATCTTCAATTTCATAAAACAAATTAGTATGATTTATCATTGCCATTGCATCACTGCCCAGCATATTGAATCCTTCACCTTTACCTGCCAATAAAGGTGTTTTGTTTTTTGCAGCATACATTGTGTTCATGTCTTCCTTGTCAAGAATTGCAAGTGCATATGAACCTTTTAATTCGCTCATTGTATGTCTTATAGCAAGTTCAACTTGTTCTCCATCTTTTACGAATTTTTCGATAAGCTGGACTATTACTTCTGTATCTGTATCACTTGTAAACTTAGTATCATTTAAATATTTATGTCTTAATTCTTCTTCATTTTCAATTATACCATTATGAACTAAAGTGAATCTTTTAGTGCTGCTTTGATGAGGGTGAGAATTAATTTGATTTGGCACACCATGTGTTGCCCATCTTGTGTGTCCGATACCTAAATTGCCTGTTTTGCTGTTATCAATACAGTCTCTAAGTTTTGCAATTCTT
>JAQSYS010000033.1 GCA_029256005.1 Sedimentibacter sp. | reverse complement strand
AAGACTAGGCATAGCAGATCGTTATTTAGCCTTTTTTCCTATTTTAAATGCGGCTGTTATGTTGATTTTTATGGTTGGAATACAGCACCGCTTAGAAACCGTAAAATTCCGGATACCTATGTGGAGTGGTCTGGTATTGTATGCTGGGTGCTCGATTCTTCTGATACTGACACCGAAGGAGAGGATATCGCTGGTTATTCTTTATGTTATTGTTGCTGCAGTAGCCAATACTCTTGTAATGCCTCGAAAAGATACCTTACTTCAGTTAAATATTAATCCGAAGGAGCGGGCTCGAATTAATGCTTTGATTATGTCCTTTACCATTGCATTTGCATCACCATTTGGCTACTTAGCTGGATGGTTATCAAGTTTTGACCGTCGCTTGCCATTTGTGTTTACATTCTCAATTTTTATTATAGCGATCTTTGTCATTGGTAGTATCCGTGATCCTGAATTTACTAACGAGAATATGGATATCAATGATCATGCAGATTATGGGGCAAGTGATTAAACCTATTTGTTTAAGTGGTGGTAAAGCCTGTAGGAGATAAGTACTCATTAAATTTGCAAAGGATTGATAAAGAGTTTAGTGTCAGAGGTTACACTAACAAAAATTAAAGTAGATAATGGAAAAGATAAGGTAATTCCTAAATCAATGAAGTTAAATTTTAATGGAGAACAAATTGAATTAGTAGGAGAGAATTTTGGAGTTAATGAATCGCACGTTGAGACGGTAATTCTGATGACAAATAGTGGTTCAAAGGGAAAATGAGGCAGATCAAGATGCTCTACAAACTCCTTAAAGTTCATAACGCCAGTAATTATGCCAGTACCGAAGTCCATTTTTTGAAAATTCTTACGCACATCAAGATGTCGGTCATCCCAAGCATCCTGTGCCATTGCATAGTTGCATTTGAGGTTACCTAGTTGTAAGCAGTACATAAATGATACCTCCTTAAATTATAATAGGCCTCCGAGGTTACAAATTGCTAACCATTCCTCAGCTTCGTCGACCCAAGCATCCAGTTCTTTTAGTTTCTGTTTTAGTTTAGTCTTAGCCTCAGTATGCTCAAGATATGGAATTTCGTAACGCAACATACCGTAGGTTCGTACAGGTGATAGTATATGCTCTTTGGGCGTATGATTTATCGACTTGTATGAGTATGGTACAACATAGTCATAGCCGTCAAGTAGTCTACGCAATACCTCAGCTTGATATGTAGCATCTATCTCAATGGGTTTCCTTCCTTTATATACACCACGTTTTTTAGCCTCAGCTATACCTTCTAAGGCTCTCTGACGAGTAGTTTGCCTCTCTAGCTCCGAAAGGGCGGCGAACACGGTCAACATAAAGACTCCTTGTGGTGTGCTAGTATCAATGGATTCCTTCTTACTTATATAAGTAACATTCTTTTCCTTGAGTTTATCCATTATAGCTAGAAAATCACGGGTACTTCTAGTGATTCTCGAAATTGACTCGGAAACGACCACATCGGACTCACGCACAAAGTCGAGCATAGCCTGTAATTGTGGACGATTGTGGGCATCCTTACCTGACATTTTATCGGTGAACACTCGTTCTGCTTGTAACTCTTGCATTAGTGTGTCCTGTCTGGCGGTATTCTGTGAATCTGCATCCGATATTCTAACATATCCGACCTTCATAACTAACCACTCCTTTTTATATTAAGTGCCTGCACTATAATTCTCTATTCTCACATACTAACATAACAGTTAAACTTGTGCCAATAGGGTATTTGTGCATTATGGCACATGGCATAATTAAATACACTACACTATTGACACGGTTTTTAGCTCTATCATATGAGTATACCCTAATGATACTCTGAACCAACAGTGCCTACAGCCCTTTATCAGCAAAACTATTAAATGAATACTTAATTTTTTAGTTGATTTCATCAACTAAAAAATTTATACTATGTATTAGTTTTAATTTAAAAGGTGTAGCTATGAATATATCTGAAGATTAAGACGTAACAGTAGATTAAAGTTCAGTAATCCAATTTCTAGGTTAATGAACTTTAATAGGATATTATGTCCCAGTAAAATGTAATAAAAATTATTCATTTATTATAAAAAAATAGATAAAAACCTATTGACCTTAACGTCACGGAATGCTCTAACATTGATTTCAGAGAGGAGGAGTGCAGAATGCTAAGAATAGGTGAAGCTGCAAAAAAGTTTGATATTTCTAATCGAACCCTGCGTTACTGGGAGGAGGAGGGAATATTAAGTAGCACAAGAACAGAGAAGGGCTACAGATTCTATGATTCTGAGAATACAAACCGTATTAAACAAATTGTACTGTTGAGAAAACTCAGAATGCCGATAGCAGATATTGAGCGGATTTTTATTTCAGATGACTTTGATGTAGCTATAGATGCATTAACAAGTCATCTTGAAAACCTGAGGCAGGAATCTACTGTTGTAAATTCGCTAAGAACACTGATTGAAAAGCTCATTAGTCATATAAAGGCGGAGAAGAATCTGACACAGGTATTTTCGTACCTTGAGAAACAGTCTAAAACCACCGATTCCGAACTTGAAAAAGCACTTCAAATTATGCTCTCCGAAAGGTATAATCATATGTCAGCAAATGTATTAAGTGATGTAAGAATCGTAAGGCTTCCTGCAATGACCGTTGCAGCATATCGTGCAATGAGTGAAACACCGGAAAAGGACTGTTCCGAGGTTATGAACAAATTTGTTCTGAATAATTCTTTGCAAAGGAAAGGCTGCTTCAGGCACTTTGGGTTTAATAATCCCAGTCCATCAGAAAACAATCCTGTTTACGGCTATGAAATGTGGGTAGCAATACCTGAAAATTTTGAGATTCCTGAACCTTTAGTAAAAAAGCAATTTGATGGTGGCTTGTATGCGTCTATACCGACAAAAATGGGAGAAATAGGAGAGAACTGGCAGAAATTATACAACTGGGTAAAAAACAATGACAAGTATGAGGTAGATTTCAGCTTTCAATGGCTGGAAGAGAGTACTGACTTTGAAACATTCATATCCAGTGACGAGAGTGCTCAGCAGCTGGATCTTATGGAACCAATAAAGCTTAAATAAGAAAAGTACCGTAAAATAAGCATAACCATCACTAAATGTATTACAAAATTTTCCTTTGTTACGAACTAAAGGCAATCTATTAAGGTTGCCTTTTAGTTTCAACATTATTCTTTAACATAGCCTTTATGTTTTATTGTGCTGGTCGACTTTCTTTCATTTTAGTACAATTATGCACAAAAAACTTTTTAACCTATTAGATTAAAGGAATTTAATCTATCAGTAAGTTTTATTCACAAAGAATAAAAGGGTGCGTAATGAGGTTTTGTCGGAATATATATTCAAAAGCTCTAAAATGTCCTACAACGAATTTTAACTATAAGACATACAAATACATTACCAATATAACAAAAATGTAATAGCAGGTCACCATGAGAGGAATAAAGTTATATGTAAGCTGATGATAATAATAAAAATAATCAATAAAGTGGAATTTGAGTAGGATTTCAGCATATCGCCGTGTAACAGGATAAGCAAGCAGAAGTAGCTGAGTGTGTGAAGTACGCATAAGAACAGGTTTTATTTGACAGCTTCTCACTCCTTTATCATACACTCCTTAGAAGATGCTCTCTTACAATCAGAGGGAGTTTTCGTTTGTCTAAAATCTGAGTTAGGCCGGTACAGATATACATATATAACACTTATAACATACATAACAGCTAGTTCGATGTTATGAGTGTTACCTATGATATACATTAAGGAGTGATATTTATGAGCGATAAGCTATTGAAAGTATCTGAGGTTGCAGACATTCTCAGGGTAAGTCAGATGACGGTAATAAGGAAGTGCAGAGACGGGAGCTTGCCGTTTATAAGGGTAGGTTCTATGCGTAGAATTAAGGAGGCAGACCTTGAATACTACATCCTAAACCCAAACAAAAAGCCGAAAGCTTCCGAACCAGAGAGACCAGTCTATGTAGGTCCGCCAGCAGACCAGAACGGGTTTGATTTGGCAAGGAGTTAACGTTAATTAAGCCTTTTTATTGGCAAGATGATCAAGGCAAGTATAGTATTTGGATGGAAGCAATGCAAAAGATTGAAGATGCTTATAACTCGTTAATACTATTAGGTGCGAAACCTGAAGAGGCTAGGTGTATTTTGCCAAATAGTCTTAAAACAGAAATGGTTGTTACTATGAACTTGAGGGAGTGGAGACACTTTTTTAAATTGCGTACCTTAAGACGTGCCCATCCTCAGATGAGAGAGATTGCAATTCCTATTTTGAAAAAATGCAAGATATGATTCCAATAATATTTGATGATATTATTATAGAATGAAATTAAAAATTTTATATAAAAAGATCCGCCGCCAAGGGCTAATTAGGCTCAAGCGGCATCATTTTTGTATGTTCAAGGCACGTGGAGGTAATAACTCTGTTGCAGAAAGCTTAAATAGAAAGTATAGGAAAAGGTGCTGAAATGGCACGTTAAAAAAGTGTAAGAAAAGTATAAAGAAAATATGGAAAGACATTAGCGTGGTTGATACCGACAGGTAGAGAGACGTTAATGTCTTTTTTTACATAAAGACAATTTGTTACAGATAACATCCAAGTTGTTGTACTTGCGCTGATTATGATAATGAAGTTGATACAATTATGATCGAAAAAGAGAAGCAGAGATCTGGAGCAAATCAAGTGTGTTTGAATATATGAATTATGATGAAAAATGCATAATAATATTTTGCATAGTTGTGAGCAGATAGGTTGAAGGGGAGTTTAAACTTGAATTTATACCTGCAAGCAAGTCGTAGGTAGGTGTTTATGAAAAAGGTCAGAAAAATTGAAGTACCTAAGAAACAGGCAGAAAGCAAAAAATTAAAAGTAGCAGCATATTGCAGGGTGAGTACCAAATATGAGAGCCAGAAATCAAGTATAGATCTGCAGGTAGAATATTATACAAAATATATTGAGGAGCAGGCGGATTGGGAGTTTGCAGGAATTTTTATGGATTATGGCAGCAGATGCAGAATTATGGGCAGAGAGAATTTTCAAACAATGATTCAGAAAGCACTGAATAGAGAAATAGATTTCATTATAACAAAATCTATCAGTAGGTTTTCTAAACGATATACTAATACTGTAGGAGTATCTGCTGTACGAGATTTATATGGAACTGTTATGAACGAAGGAGCAACAAAGGGAATATTAGTAACAACAGCGGATTATGGTCCTGATGCTTATGAATTTGCAAGAAACAAACCTTTAACACTGCTTAATGGTGGTAATTTATTGCACTTACTTGAAAAACATGGGCATAAAGCTAAAATAGATTTGAAAGAAGCAAAAGTTCTTAATGCTTCAATTTGAGTGATAACTAATAATTTAATTTGCAATTATAATAACCGGCTAGGCATTTACAATAATGTATAGTCGGTTATTTTATATTATTGCTTATGGAAAAACATGGAGTACTATGATAATATGTTTACGTTATTGTTATATTATTGCTGCAATCTAGTGAAATAAGTATAGTGTTAGGAGTGATTTACGATGAAATTATTTAATAATAAAAGGAAACATAGTTGTTTGCATAAAGCTGCCGTATTAAATAAGAGTATTTTTTCTATTCTGGCTATCTTACTATGTATAAGCTTTATTGGCTGTAATAAAGCAAATGAGAATAATAATAAGAAACCAGAAAACATAAATACAGCAACAGTATCTCCTGCCTCAGTAGCTGATCAGGATACTACTATAGGAAAATACGCAACGTCAAATGAAGTACAAGTAACGGAAAAAGCACCCGAGGTAAAGGATGTTGATTATAGTGATTGCTTTAATGGAATTGAAGGATGCGCGGTGTTTTTTAACAGTAATACAAATACTTATATGATGTATAATAAAAAGTTGTGTGAGAAACGGACATCCCCCTGTTCAACCTTTAAAATAATAGCTACAATAATGGGATTAGATAAGGGGATAATAACATCCGTTGATACTACAATGGGTTATGATGGAACTATATATTCTACGGAAAAATGGAATAAAAATTTAAGTTTAAAGGATGCTTTTAAAGAATCGTGTGTTTGGTACTTTAGAAAGGTAATAGATAAAGTAGGACAGAGTAATGTTCAAAGTTATCTTGATAAATTGAAATATGGAAATTGTGATATAAGTGAATGGGATGGTAGTGGAATTAATTCATTACCAGAATTGAATGGATTTTGGTTAGAATCGTCATTAGAGATTTCGCCTAAGGAACAGGTTAATATTTTAGCAAGTTTATTTAGCGGTAAAACAGATTGCTCAGAGCAAAATATTAATATACTAAAAGAAGTAATGTTGACGCAGAAGATAGGAAGTGTTTCTGTATACGGAAAAACTGGCACAGGGCAAAATTATAAAACGAAACATAGAGATAATGGCTGGTTTGTAGGGATGTTTGAAAACTCTGATGAAAGTTACTATTTTGCGGTACACTTAAATGATGATAGTAAAGAGGTATCTGGGCCAATGGCAAAAGAGATTGCTCTTGATATAATTAATCAGTATTATACAGAAAGTAACTAGGGAAAGCATGCTTTATGATTTTCGGAAGTATAACGGTACATGTTGAGACGGTGGTCTTGCTTGAGAGGAAAGTCCAGTAATTAGGGCTTTGCAAATATTTGAGTAGAATAAATTTGTGTATTTATTAGAAAATTTGATGGGATTCCTTACTCTACTATAACAGGCGGGGTAAGGATTTTTGTTAGTTTTGGCATAAATAATTACTTTTAAGTAGAAGTAAACCTTTTGTCAAAAGGCTGTTAGGGAATTATTTGTTTTGGTATCTATTAAAGTTAAAGGAATTGATAAATTAATTTAAGGTAAACACTTATATTGAAATTATAAATAATTATAAAACCACTTGCTTGTTACGTAGCGTAATGTTATATACTATTTTTATGAGGTGAACGAAATGAATTCGGATGAAAGAATATTTTCAGTTGGTGAGGTTGCAAGGTCTACAGGTTTAACAGTACGCACGTTGCAATATTATGATAATATTGGCATTTTACCTACTTCAGGTCGCACTGAATCAGGCAGGCGATATTATACAGAAAAAGATATAATAAAGCTGGAGCAGATTGTATTTTACAAATCACTTGGCATTTCACTGCAGGAGATTAAGGAAGAATTAGTTGATTCACCTACGCCCAAGGTGCTTGAACAAATGCTCAGCAGTCACATGGATATTCTTCTACGTAAAATATCCTCGTTAAATTTGGCAATATCAATTATTGATGTTTCAGTAACTGAGATACGCTCGGGTAATTCACTACCTTGGGAAACATTGACTAACTTAATTCGAACAATGGAAGGCAGTAGTCTGAAAGATTGGGCAAATTATGATTTTGATAGCATGATCTATGATAGTTTAAAAATGAAAAATATAACGACAAAAGGTACAATAGATATTTATCTTTCCATTAGGTCACTTCTAGCTGAAGCAGCGATGCTTAGTAAGATCGGACACGACCCAAGCGATACGAGTGCACAGGTGTTTGCGAAACGTTGGTGGGAATTTATTATGAGTATAACAGGCGGAGATGAATCAGTTATTAGTGCATTTGATGCTGTAAATAAAAATCGTGATGAATGGCCAGAGGTAGACCGTGAACTTTATCGGATTGCAGAGCCTTTTATTGAAAAAGCATTGGGTATTTATATTATGAAAAATAATATTACTGTTCCGGCTTCACTAAAATAAATTTAGAAGAGGTAACTGTATATGCAGGATTATATCAACGTTAAAAATCTAAGCAAATCCTATGGGAAAAAAGATGTACTACACGACATTTCGTTCTCTGTACAGCGTGGCGAGGCCTTTGGCTTGCTGGGTGTAAATGGTGCAGGTAAAACAACTACAATTGAATGTATTGAGGGATTACGAAAACCGAATAAGGGTGAAATCACAATCTGTGGAATTGATGTATTTAAGAATCTTCAATCAGTACAAAAGGTGTTAGGGGTGCAACTTCAAAGCACGGCTTTAACCGAAATGATGACGGCAAAGGAGGCTATGCAGCTTTTTTGTTCATGGCATAAGGTACCTTATCGTAACGATTTGTTAGAACGTTTTGATATGGCAGGAGAATATTTAAACAAAGCGTATGCGTCACTTTCTACTGGGCGTAAACGTAGGCTTCACCTCGCACTAGCACTATGTCATAACCCGAAAGTACTTATCCTTGATGAACCTACAGCAGGACTTGATGTAGAAGGAAGGCATGCATTGCATAAAGAACTTAGAAAACTAAAAACGGATGGAGTTAGCCTATTAATTGCCACTCATGACATGGCTGAAGCGGAAGTACTATGCGATACCATTGCGATTATAAAAGATGGAAGGATTGTGCGAAAAGGTAATCCAATGGAGCTTACAGCCTCTGCGTCGATTCAAAGCAAAGTAATAATAAAAACACGAGAGTCCTGCCTAAAAACAAATCCTCTTAAGAATATTGATCAGCCGGATTTTTTAGAGGATGAATATCTCTCCTTTGCTTGCGTGGATGTAGCTGAACTATTACTAACGATACTTACTCATATTAAGGCAAGCGGAGACACAGTGGTCGATCTGAGGGTAGAGCGCGCAAGTATTGAAGATATCTTTTTATCTATTGCAGGAGGGGAAAACTAATATGAAAGCATTTTGTACTCAATTATTTATTCAATTTAAAAGTGACTTGCGTGATAAAGGTGTACTCATGGTTTATTATATAGTACCAATGGCCTTCTATCTCATCATGGGTAGCATTATGAAAACACTAGAGTTAGATGAGGGTAACTCGCTGATTCTTTCCATCACCATCTTCGCACTGTCAATGTCAGCGTTTCTGGGTATGCCCCAATCTCTTGTTAAGGCACGAGAAAATGGGGTGTTAATAGCATATCGTGTTGCCGGTATCCCCTCATGGTCGTTGCCTCTTTCCACTATAATAATCTCCTTTGTTCATATAATGATTGTGGCCATTATTATATTATTTTCAGCACCCTATCTATATAGCGCAGCCTGGCCAACAAATATCATGCTATATCTTCTTTCGGTTGCCATTGTCGCAATATGCTCAGAAGCCTTGGGTGCGCTTATTTCATGCCTAGTCAAAAAACAGTCCACGCTTACGCTGGTTGGACAGTTACTATTCTTACCAACCGTTATGTTTAGCGGAATCATGTTCCCAAGCAATCTTTTGCCGAGACCTATGCAGCTTATTGGTGCAATATTACCAGCAACGCAAGGATTGCGATTAATAACAATGGAAGGGATGCAAGTCCTCCCGCTAATAATACTCTTGGGTATAACAATCTTAACCTTTCTAATTTCTATCGAGCTTTTCCGTCGAATTAGTGTAAGGGCATAAAGAAGCTAATCATATAATATCTAGCCTCGAATCCACAATATAATAGATAGGTGTTAAAGAAAAATGGATGGAATTCCTTGCTCTACTGTTACAGTGGGGTAAAATACAATCCTAACTTTACCTCTTCTGCAATTCTCTCAGTATTATGCCATGTAGTATCCAAAGTCTGTCTCGACGTATGTGGAGATTGTCTGTCTGCTGTCAAGGATGAAATAAACATTTGGCAAAAGAAGTTTGATAAGGTATAATAATACTGGACTTTGATTAGGTGAATAGAGTTTTTAAAACTATTAATATAAGAGGAAAAGCAGAGTTCAGACTCTGCTTTTTTCATATTACATAATTTTAATTACTATGAATAACAGGGGGTGAAAATCGTTTTTGTTTCCCCCGGTTGTAGATATACTGACCAATTGATTTTGGAAACTTCATAGGCTATAAAAATAGGTGTGGTGGAGATAAAAAGTTATATGATTTAGAAACAGAAATTAATATTATTACTGAGTTTCCATGATACATGATAGAAGATAGTTAAAAGTGTGTGTCACAGAGAAGAAACATTGACGATTTTCTCTGTAACACCTATTACGAGGAGGAGGACGATGAATAAGGAAAAGCAGACGGTGAAACGCAGAATTTTTATTTCTAATACTAGAATGGTACTTGTAACTTTAAGTCTATTTCTTTTCGTTAATATGTTTGTAATTAATTTTTATGAGTATAAAAACAGCATGATTGATACGTCTGAGTTAGCAGATAATACCGAACAAATAAGAAACATCCTGACAGATTGGAATCCATCTCCAAAAGAAGGGGAGATAAACAGTCTTGCAACAAAACTGAATCGATATGGATTTTCTATTTGCGTTGAAATAGATAGTGAAGTGATTTACTCAAATACTGATTTTCCTGTGAGTGAGCTTATAAATGAAATTGGAAATTATTTGGAAACAGATGGAAATGTGCATATTTATGTACAAGATTATATGACTGTGCTAACAAAAAATGATATGTATGAGAAAATGAAAGTGTTTGCAATTGCAGGAGAATATCATGGATTCTGGTCTCAAAAAAATAATTTGAATACTATACTTATACTAATGCTGATTGATGGTATATTTTGCATTGGTGCCTTACTTATAATTAGTCAGATTTTTACTAAGAGACTTATAAAACATATCACAAATCCTTTAGATGCATTGTCAGAAGGAGCAAAAAGAATGAAAGAAGGAAATTTTTCCGAACCTGTTAAATACAAGGGAGATATTGAATTTGAATATGTCTGTGACGCATTTAATGAAATGCAGGAACATATAACGGAAGCGAATGCCGAAAAGGAGTCTTATGAAAAGGTGAGAGTTGAAATGGTGGCGGGAATTTCTCATGATTTAAGGACTCCATTAACGGCAATTAGAGGAACAATAAAAGGTCTCAAGGATGGGGTTGCTACAACACCTGAATTAAGAGAAAAATTTCTTATTATTTCTCAAAACTTGAAACAGGTAATATGCCACTGTTTTTTGAAAAGACAGAGTGGAGTGAGTATCTGGAAGCCTATGTGAAAAGATACGAATTATTGATAGAGAATGAATCTATAAAAATTAAAATAAAAGATGTAAAAAAAGGTTTGTTTTCAAAGGTTGACCGAGAACAAATGAAACGAATACTTGATAATATACTGGAAAACAGTAAAAAACATGCAGAAACAGATAAGCTTGAAATTACCATTAATATTTTTGAAGAACATTCATATGTAGTACTTGAGATTTCTGATAATGGCTGTGGAGTTTCAGAAGATAAGATTCCCCATATTTTTGAACAGTTTTTTCGAGGTGATGAGTCAAGGAATAGAAAAGAAGGGAATGGT
>JAQSYS010000032.1 GCA_029256005.1 Sedimentibacter sp. | reverse complement strand
AATGTTAGAGATAGAATAAGAGGAAGAAAGACAGTTTGTGGAGGAACATACCACATTGATATGCTTCCTACAACCTGCCATGTTTATTTCGGCTCTGTAATGACTGCTTCAGCAAATGGACGACTTAAAGAAAAACCAGTTACAGACGGGATATCTCCTGAAAAGGGAGCAGACAGAAATGGACCAACTGCAGTTATAAAGTCCTGTGCAAAGATGGATCATACATCTACTGGTGGAACACTTTTAAATCAAAAATTTACTCCTTCATCAATTGCTGGGCAGGAAGGTATTGACAATGTGTCAGCATTAGTTAGAGCATACTTTAAAATGTGTGGTCACCACATTCAGTTTAATGTAATAGACAGAAGCACACTATTAGATGCCCAAAAAAATCCTGATGAGTACAAGGATTTAATTGTGAGAGTTGCAGGATATTCAGACCATTTCAACAATCTTGAAAAGGCATTGCAAGATGAAATAATAGAACGAACAGAACAATCCTTCAATTAATTATATAGATTTGAAAAAAGAAGCTCACCCCCCGCGAGCTTCTTTTTACTTTTGTAAGTAATATTGTGGTATACATATTATTGTACAAGTGCATAAAAAGTAGTACATAATATGACAGAAAACCATACAGTAGTTAATTCCAAAAATATACTTATATTGAAATTTTATGCAAATATAGTTGGTATGATTTATGCATTAATAAATATAATACTATAAAGGAAATCGTTACCTGTTAACGATAAAAGGAGGACGTATGGTTAAGTTTAAAAAAATTATTTCACTATTTCTAATTTTTGTTATGCTCTTTACCATGACATCATGTTCTACTCCCGGTGAAAAAAGTGAACCAGCAGCAAGTAATGAACCAAGTAATGAAGTAAATAATGAGCAAAGTAATGTCTCAACGAGTGAGCAAACAGAAAAAAAAGTTTTAAGGTATTCATTGACAGCTGATGCTCCGACCTTAGACCCACAATTAATGAATTCAATACCTAGTTCAACTGTAGGGTATCACATATATGAAGGCTTAATGCGAAATCATATAGGGGAAATACTACCTGGTATGGCTGAAAAATATGAGATTTCAGATGATGGAAAGACATATACATTTCATTTAAGAGATGCATTATGGTCTGATGGAGTTGCAATAAAAGCACAAGACTATGAATATGCAATTAAAAGATTGGTAGATCCTGCTACAGCAAGTGATTATTCATTCTTAGTTACTGCACTAATAAAAAATGCAGGAGACATAAACTCTGGAAAGATGCCAGTTGATGAACTTGGAGTTAAAGCATTGGATGAAAAGACATTAACTATAGAGTTGAATAACCCAACAGGATACTTTTTAAGTATGTTATCAATGTCTCAATTATGTCCAGTAAGACAAGATGTGGTAGAAAAGTACGGTAAGGATTATGCAGCTGATGCTGAAAAAAATGTATATAGCGGACCTTTTATAGTAAAGGATTGGAAGCATGAAGATAGAATTATCCTAGAAAAGAATCCTAATTATTGGAATAAGGATGAAATTAAGTTAGATGAAGTACATATATTAACAGTTTCAGATCCTATGACAGCACTTGCAATGTATGAAGAAGGAGAACTAGATTTTGTACATGTTCCGGCTGAAGTGTTAAAAAACTATGAAGATCAGATAATTTACTATAATGATGGTGCTAATGATTTCATTAAACTTAACATGGACGGCACAAGTGAACTTGAAAATAGAAACTTAAGACTTGCATTGAATTATGCATTAAACAGAGAAGATTATGTATTATTGAGCAGTCAAGGCTTATATCAGCCAAATACAAGATACGTGCTTCCACAAGTTAACGGAGTTGAAAAAAATTATAGTGAAGAGTATCCTTACGAGGCGTTTCCTGTAAATGGCGATACTGAAAAAGCAAAAGAATATTTAGCAGAAGCAATGAAGGAGTTAGGAGTTACAGATCCTTTAAAAATTGAACTTGAATTGCTGACTACAGATCAAGAAAGAACCAGAATAGAAGCGGAAGTATTACAAAGTCAGTTACAAACCGCTTTAGGAATTACAATAAATATCAGACAAGTTCCTTACAAGCAAAGACTTGAAATGGAATCAAAACATGAATTTGAGATGGTTGTAACAGGTTGGGTTCCTGATTATCCAGACCCTATGTCATACCTGGAATTATGGCCAACTGGTTCGCCTTATAACCATGGATCATACTCAAGTGAAGCATATGATGGATTTATAAGTGAGGCTTTAAGTAACACAGATCCAAAGGAAAGAATGGATGCATTATTTAATGCTGAAAAAACGCTACTTGAAGATGGTGGTATTATTCCATTACAATTAAGAAGAAATGCTATGCTTTTAAACCCTAAGGTTAAAGGATTTGAAACATATTTTGTAGGAATAAACTTTGACTATATTTTTGCTGATATAGTTGAATAAAAAAATAAAAAAGATGATTCATACAGAGTCATCTTTTTTATCAATATTATAAATTTTATATGGAGCTAAAAGATGGAAAATAAAATTATTAATTTTTTAAGGGAAAAAAATATCGATGGCTTTTTTGTTTCAAAACCTCAAAATGTTAGATATGTAAGCAATTATACAAGTGATGATGCTTACTTGTTTATAACAGAAAAAGAAAACTACTTTATAACTGATCCAAGATATACAGAACAAGCAGAAATGGAATGCCCAAATTATACGATTATAAATTGGCGTGAAAAAGGAAAGAACATCGCAGAATCGGTTAAGCTTATAATAGATAATTTAAATTTGAAAAGCTTTTGTTTTGAAGGTGACTATGTAAACTATAACATCTATAAAGATTTGAAATTAATTAACACAGAGGCAATAGCTGTTACAGGTATTGTTGAGGAATTTAGAAGCATTAAAAACGACTGTGAAATTCAAAACTTGAGGGTTGCTTGTCAAATTGCTGATAGAGCATTTGAAAGAATAATTAAGGATATAAAAATCGGTATAACAGAAAAGGAGTTGGCTTCAAAACTTTCACATTATATGGTTATGGAAGGTGCTGATACAAAACCATATGGTAACATTTTAATTTCAGGAAAAAGGACATCTTTGCTTCATGGAATTCCTTCTAGTAAAAGTATAGAATATGGTGATTTTGTGCTTATGGACTATGGGTGTGGATATAATGGATATCTTTCTGACATGACCAGAACAGTTGTAGTTGGCAAAGCTACACAAGAACAGAAAAAAATATATTCATTGGAAACTAAAATGCTCGAAGATTCTAAAATAGCTATGATACCGGGTGCTAAAGCCACGGATGTATATGAAGCTTCAATACAAGCAATTAAAGATACTGAGTATTTCAAGTATCACTATAGTGGGATAGGACATGGAATAGGCCTGTTTGTTCATGAAATACCTTTTATGGGACCGAGATCCAAAGAGGTGCTAAAAGAAAATAATGTTATAACAATTGAGCCTGGAATATATATACCAAATTGGGGTGGAGTAAGAATAGAAGATCAAATATTAATAACAAACAATGGAAATGAATGTCTTACAAACTCTATAAGAGAACTTTTGGAGCTATAAATTTGAAGATTTGAGGTGTCATAAATGTTTAAGTATATACTTAAAAGACTTTTTATTTCTTTATTAACTATATTAGTGCTAGTTACTATAGTTTTTATTTTAGTTAGGCTTATGCCGGGTGATCCTTTCTCTAGTGACAAATTAACACCGGAAATTAGATTAAATCTTGAAAGGTACTATGGTTTCGATAAACCATTAATAATTCAATATATAACATACATAAAAAATTTGTTGATAGGCGACTTTGGTTATTCTATGAAATATGTAAATCAATCTGTTAATTCAATTATAGCAGATTCATTTCCCTATTCATTTGACCTAGGAATGCGAGGTTTGTCTATTTCAATTTCTTTGGGAATAGTATTAGGATTGATTGCAGCACTTAACAGAGGTAAATCATTAGATTATGTCAGTATAATTATAGCGATAATAGGAACCTCTGTACCAGACTTTATCATAGGTGGATTGTTACAATATTTCTTTGGAATAAAATGGGGAATGTTTCCTGTTGCACAATACAAAGGACTTGAATATACAGTGTTACCTTCTATAGCTTTGGGATTCTATACTTTAGCGATGGTTTCCAGATTAATGAGAGCTAGTATGTTAGAGGTTGTACAGCAAGATTACATCAAGACTGCTAAATCAAAAGGTATATCAAAATTCAGAATTACATATAAACATCAAATTAGAAATGCTATCATGCCTGTTGTTACAGTGTTAGGCCCTACAGTGGCTAGTGTACTTACCGGAACATTTGTTATAGAGTCAATATTTGCTATACCAGGTATGGGAAAATATTACGTTCAAAGTGTACAGAATTTAGATTATACTCTCATACTTGGAATGACTGTATTTTATGGCGCTTTTCTAGTTATTGCAAATATGATAGTTGATATTTTATATGGCATGATTGACCCACGTATTAGAATTGCAGGAAGGTAGGTTAGTTTATATGGAAAAATTCACAGATTTAAATTATATAGATATAAAGTTGTTTAATACTGTAGGAAAAAACACTACTCAAATGGAAGCCATTTCAAGACCTAATCTAACATATTGGAAAGATGCATGGAGGAGAATAAAACAAAATAAAGCAGCATTTATAGGCTTAATTATTATTGTAATTTATGTTTTCTTTGCAGTATTTGGTCCAATGATGAATAATTATGATTATACGGCCGTGAATTCTTCAAAAATGAATCAATTCGTCTCAAGTGACCATTGGTTTGGTACTGATGAGTTAGGAAGAGATTTATGGACAAGAGTTTGGAGAGGAGCCAGGGTATCACTAACTATAGGATTTTTATCTACAATATTAAATACTATTATAGGTGGTTTAGTTGGAGGAATATCAGGTTACTATGGAGGAACGTTAGATCTGTTTTTAATGAGGTTTATAGACATACTTTATGGCATTCCTTATCTTATTGTATCAATATTAGTTATGGTTGTTTTAGGACCAGGCATGTCATCTCTGATTATTGCAATGGTTATTGTCGGTTGGATAGGAACGGCTAGATTTGTTAGAGGTGAAGTTTTAAGGATAAAGGAGCAAGATTTTGTTGCTGCAGCCAAAGTGCTTGGTGTTTCTGATATGGAAATTATTATAAAACATATTATACCAAATATAATGGGTTTAATTATTACAAATTTAACTATGGCTGTGCCTAGAGCAATTTTTAATGAAGCATTTTTAAGTTATATAGGTCTTGGTATTTCACCACCTGAATGCAGTTGGGGAATATTAGCCAAATCAGGGATAAAAATGTTAAGGATATATCCATATCAATTATTTATACCATCATTTTTTATATGCACTACAATGCTGGCACTTAATTTACTTGGCGATGGTATGAGAGATGCCTTAGACCCAAGACTCAGGGGAACAGAATAAGTATATGAGGAAGTGATAACATGGATAAGATATTAGAAGTTAAGGATTTAAATTTTTCTTTTAAAACATATGGAGGAATAGTTAAGTCTGTAAGAGGGGTTAGCTTTGATGTTAATGAAGGAGAAATAATAGGTATAGTTGGTGAGTCAGGATGTGGTAAAAGCGTTACTGCCCAGTGTATTGTAAGATTAAACCCTGAACCTCCGGGATATTTTGAGGGTGGTTCAATAAAATATAAAGGAAAAGAAATTACATCCATGTCAGATAATGAGATGAGAAATATAAGGGGCGTGGAGATAGGATTTATATTCCAGGATCCTATGACATCGTTGAACCCTACAATGAAGGTTGGAAAACAAATTGAAGAGTTATTTGTTCAAAGAAAAATTTATAGTAAGCAACAGTTAAAGGAAAAAGCTATAAATATACTTAAATTAGTAGGAATATCTGATGCTGAAAGAAGATATAAACAATATCCTCATGAGTTAAGTGGTGGCATGAAACAAAGGGTTATGATTGCCATTGCATTGGTTGGAAATCCAAGCGTTATTATAGCAGATGAACCAACAACTTCTTTAGATGTAACTATTGAGGCACAAATACTTGATTTATTAAAGGATTTGCAGAAAAAGTTAAAGACATCAGTAATATTAATAACACATGACCTTGGCGTAATAGCTAAAATGTGTGACAGAGTACTTGTAATGTATGGAGGAAAAATTGTAGAAAAAGGTTTAGTAGATGATATATTCTATAATACAAAACATCCATATACATCAGGGTTATTATGCTCTATAGCAAGTTTGGAAACTAGCAAAGAAGAAGAGTTGCAACCTATCGAAGGAACTCCTCCGGATTTATTTTCTCCACCTATTGGGTGTCCATTTGCTGCAAGATGTGAATATGCAATGGACATATGCTATAAAGCCATGCCTCCAGAGTATACAATTACAAATGAGCATGCAACATTATGCTGGTTAGAACATGAATTTGCAAATCATGTTGTATTTCCATGCAAAAGGATTTTGAAGGAGGAAGCATAATGGAACCACTAATTAGCGTAAAAAATTTAAGTAAGTATTTTTATATCAGTAAAAATGAAGTGCTTAAAGCAGTTGATGATGTTTCATTTGATATTAATGAGGGAGAAACTGTAGGCTTAGTAGGCGAATCAGGTTGTGGCAAGTCAACCACCGGCAGATGTCTTGTAAAATTGTATAATCCTACGAAAGGGCAAATTTTTTATAAAGGCAAAGATATTTTTTTAGCCAGAAATAAAGAAGAATATTTAGAATACTGCAAAAATACTCAGATGATTTTTCAGAATCCTTATTCTTCATTGAATCCCAGAATGACAGTTAAAGATATAGTAGGTGAAGGGCTAAAGATTCATAATAAAATATATGAAAAGCAACTTGATGAACAGATTGAAGATTTGTTAAAGACAGTAGGATTAAATAAAGAGCATATGTCAAGATTTCCACATGAGTTCTCAGGAGGACAGAGGCAGAGAATAGGAATTGCAAGAGCTCTTTCCGTAAATCCAAATTTTATTGTATGCGATGAACCGATTTCTGCTTTAGATGTTTCTATTCAAGCTCAGGTTTTAAATATGTTAAAGAAGCTGCAAAAAGAAAGAAAACTTACTTATCTTTTTATTGCTCATGATTTAAGTGTAGTTAAATATATATCTGATAAAGTTATAGTAATGTATCTTGGTATGATTGTAGAACAAGCTAAAGCAGATGAGCTTTATATGAATCCATTACATCCTTACACAAAGGCTCTTTTGTCTGCTATACCTGAAGCAGATCCCAATATAGCAAAAAATAAAGATAGAATTATGCTAAAGGGAGAAATACCAAGTCCGATAAATCCTAAGAATTGTTGCAGATTTGCTGAAAGATGCAGCTATGCTATGCCAATATGCCATAATGAAATGCCGAAGCTAAAGAACTATGATATTAGTCACAAAATAGCATGCCATCTTTTTAATAGTTAAATGAGCTAATCTTACTTAAATGTAAGGTAAGGAAAGAAAATGTAAGCAGAAACTATGTTTAGCATTTTCTTTTTTTGATATAATGAATTTTAATTTTCTTGGTTTTTTTAATTTATGAGTTATAATAGATATTGTGGCTAATAAATTAAATAAAAGAGCATTATTATTTTGGAGGAATTTAAATGTTTGAGTTAATAAAAGCAGTAATACTTGGTATTGTTGAAGGTGTAACAGAATGGTTGCCTATCAGCAGCACAGGTCATATGATTTTGGTTGAAGAATTTATTAAATTTAATCTTTCTGATGAATTTATGGAAATGTTCAGAGTTGTTATACAGCTGGGTGCAATAATGGCAGTTGTTTTATTGTATTTTCATAAGCTTAATCCTTTTGCTCCAAGTAAGACATTAAATCAGAAAAAAGATACAATGGATTTATGGTTCAAGGTATTAGTAGGAGTACTGCCGGCAGGAATTTTAGGTACATTGTTTGATGACTGGTTTGATGCGCATTTCTACAATTATCAGACCGTTGCAGTAACCTTAATTGTTTATGGTATTTTGTTTATAGTAATCGAAAATCGAAATAAGGGAAAAACAGCAAGGATAAAAAGTTTTAAAGATTTATCATACATGACTGCATTGAGCATTGGATTGTTTCAAGTGCTATCCTTGATACCGGGAACATCTCGTTCAGGAGCTACCATTTTAGGTGCAATAATTCTTGGAACATCCAGAGGCATTGCAGCTGAATATTCATTCTTTTTATCTATCCCTGTAATGTTTGGTGCCAGTGCATTAAAGCTTGTAAAATTCGGTTTAAACTTCACGGGACTGGAAATTGCCGTTTTGCTGACAGGAATGATTGTAGCATTTATCGTGTCTGTAGTAGCAATAAAGTTCCTTATCAAGTACATTAAAAATAATGACTTTAAGGTCTTCGGTTGGTATCGTATTATATTAGGTATTTTGGTATTAGGTTATTTTTTAATAACAGGTTAATTAGTCAGTGGGGACGGTTCTCAGTGGACAATTTACGTGCAATATTACTATGATGGTGGGGAATTTTCTCTGCTGTCATTTTTTTGCTTGGACAACAACTTGATAAAGAATGGAAAAAGCTATATACTAGACTAAAAGTATCTTCACCGCTTGGAGGAATTATGTATAAAATTATGATTATTGAAGATGACCTTACAATTGCTAGAACCTTAAAAGAGCATCTTTCAAAATGGGATTATAATACAATATATCTAACTGATTTTAAAAACATAATGGAACAGTTTAGAGACTTTGAACCTCACATTGTTCTTTTGGATGTAATGCTGCCGTTTTTTAATGGGTTTCATTGGTGTAACGAAATAAGAAAAATATCAAAGGTTCCTGTTATGTTTGTTTCATCTGCTGGTGACAATATGAATATAGTAATGGCAATGAATATGGGTGGGGATGATTTTATCGTAAAACCTTTTGATTTAAATGTGCTAACCGCTAAATTGGGTGCAATGTTAAGAAGGGCATATTCATTACATGGTCAAATAAATGAAATAGAACATAATGGAGTTGTTTTGAATCTGAATGATACGACACTGAATTATGATAATAATAAAATTGAACTTACTAAAAATGAGTATAAGATTTTGCAACTACTTATGGAGAACACAGGTAAAGTTGTTTCAAGAGATGAAATAATGCAGCGACTTTGGGAAAGTGACCAGTTTATTGATGACAACACATTAACGGTTAATATGACACGTTTGCGCAAAAAACTTTCTGAATTTGGACTTGATAATTACATAAAGACGAAAAAGGGCTTGGGATATCTGGTGGAGTGAGATGGAAGAATTTTTACGAGTTATTTTAGACTATCTAAAGGGGAAGATTTTTGTTATAGCTTCCGGAATTATATCATTATTAATATTTATTATGGTTCTATGGCTTTATGAATTACCACTTGAGCCTATCGCATATGCAGTGATATTGTCAGTTGCTGTCTTTTCTATAATAGCGTTCATTAGCTTTGTTTATTACTATAAGCGACATTTGTTGTTGTATAAATTGAAAAAAAATATTGTTCTACCTAATTATATTTTTCCGCATCCCCGCAATTTAATAGAAAAGGATTATCAGGAAATCATAAAAGAAATTGATGGATACAGATTAAAAATAGTTAATGAAAAAAATAAATCTTATTCAGATATGATGGATTATTTTACTATTTGGGCGCATCAAATAAAGACACCTATTGCCGCCATGCGTTTAATCCTTCAATCAGAAAAATCAGAATTTAATGATGAATTGTTGGAGCAACTTTTTAAAACTGAACAATATGTGGAAATGGTTATGCAATATCTAAGATTGGAAGACATGAATTCTGATTTGGTATTTAAGAAATATTCCTTAGATTTTATAATAAAGCAAGCGGTTAGAAAATATTCAAAATTATTTATTCGGAAAAAAATAAAATTAAACTATGAAGATTTAAATATAGATGTTCTTACTGATGAAAAGTGGGTTATATTTGTTTTGGAGCAGATTCTTTCAAATTCTCTCAAGTACACAAATTCAGGTGAAATATCAATTTACATGGATGATAAAAAGCCTGACACATTAGTTATTGAAGATACGGGCATAGGCATTGAGCCAGAGGATTTGCCGAGAGTTTTTGAAAAGGGTTTTACAGGATATAATGGAAGAAAAGATAAAAAATCAACTGGAATAGGATTGTATTTATGTAAACAAATATTAAATAAACTTTCCCATACCATAGAAATTGAGTCGCATGTAGGAAAAGGTACAAAAATAAAAGTAAATTTTCACGTTAATGAAGTGAATTTTGAATAACCTTACTACATTGTAAGAATGATAAAGAAAATGTAAGCCAAAACTATGGTAAGTCATTTTCTTTTTTTGATAATATGAACAGGAAGAAAATAATTGGAGGTAATTATGTCACTATTAGAAGTAAACAATTTAAAAAAGGTATATACAACGAGATTTGGTGGAAATCCTGTTCAAGCACTTACAAATATTTCATTTTCTGTTGAGCAAGGAGAGTATGTTGCTATAATGGGCGAGTCAGGTTCAGGAAAAACAACTCTTTTAAACATCTTGGCATCTTTAGATAAACCAACTAGCGGAGAAATCCTATTAAATAGCAAAAATATTGTAGCAATAAATGAAAAAGAAATTTCTGCTTTTAGAAGAGACAATTTAGGATTTGTTTTTCAAGATTTTAATTTGCTTGATACATTCACTGCACAAGACAATATTTTTTTGCCATTAGTTCTAGCAGGTAAGTCATATGATGAAATGATTAAAAAACTAAAACCAATTACAAAACGCTTAGAAATTGAAGATATATTAAATAAATATCCATATGAGGTATCAGGCGGACAAAAACAAAGAATTGCCATAGCTAGGGCTCTTATTACGGATCCAAAAATAATTCTTGCTGATGAGCCTACAGGATCCCTGGATTCGCGTTCTTCAGATGGCGTGCTGAAGTTATTTAGCGAAATAAATAATGATGGACAGACAATTTTAATGGTTACTCACAGTGTGAAGGCAGCAAGTCATGCCAAAAGAGTATTGTTCATTAAGGACGGAAGTATATATCACCAGCTTTACAAGGCGAACATGACAAATGAGGAAATGTATACAAAGATTTCTCATACGCTTACTTTGATTGCAACAGGTGGTGATAAAAATGAGTAATTC
>JAQSYS010000031.1 GCA_029256005.1 Sedimentibacter sp. | reverse complement strand
AACTCAAACGCAAGAGTTCTTGCAAGTTCTGTTTTTCCTACACCTGTAGGTCCAACGAATATAAATGATGATGGTTTTTTCTTTTTCTTAAAGCCTGAACGGTTTCTTCTTATTGCTCTTGCAAGACTTGTTACAGCAGGATGTTGACCAATAACTCTCTGATGGAGTCTGTCTTCCAAGTGAATTAACTTTTCAGCTTCTACTTCATTTATTCTTTGCACAGGAATTTTAGTCCATGCCTCAATAACATACGCTATATCTTCAGTAGTAAGATGAATATTTTCGCACTCTCTAGCTAATTCTTTTATTTTTGATTCAATTCTTAATTCGCTTACTTTTAATTCTGCAGCTTTTTCATAATCATCATTTTCAGCAGCATCTTCTTTTTCTTCTTTAATGACTGACAATTCAGTTCTTAATGCTTCAAGTTCAACTAAACCACTGTTTTTCAAGTTTGCTCTTGAACCTGCTTCATCAATAACGTCAATAGCTTTGTCAGGAAGGAAACGGTCAGTGATGTATCTTTCAGACATTAAAACTGCCTGTTCAATTACTTCGTCAGAAATTTTCACATTATGATAAAGCTCATAATAATCCTTTATACCTTTTACTATTTGTATTGAATCTTCAACTGAAGGCTCGTCTACCATGACTGGTTGGAATCTTCTTTCTAAAGCTGTGTCTTTTTCTATGTGCTTTCTGTATTCATCCAAAGTAGTAGCACCGATTACCTGAACCTCACCCCTAGCAAGAGCTGGTTTAAGGATGTTAGCTGCATTCATAGCTCCGCCTTCTGCTTCCCCTGCACCAACTATGTTGTGAACTTCATCAATAACAATAATTATATTTCCTGCTTTTTTAGCCTCATCAATTATTGCTTTCATACGTGATTCAAACTGCCCTCTGAATTGAGTTCCTGCAACCACAGCAGTTAAATCAAGCAAATAAATTTCTGTATTGAATAGCTTTACAGGTACACTGTGTTCAGCAATTCTTACAGCAAGACCTTCTGCTATTGCGGTTTTTCCAACTCCAGGTTCACCAATTAATATGGGATTATTTTTCGAACGTCTGTTTAATATTTGTATAACTCTGTCAATTTCTCTTTCTCTGCCAATAATTCTGTCTAATTCTCCATATCTTGCCTGTTCGGTAAGATTAGTGCCGTAGGTGTCAAGATATTTTAATTTTTTGCGTTTTAGCTTTTCTTTAACCTTTGCACCTGAGCCGCTACCGCCGCCATTAGATAGCTCCAATTCTTCATGTTCATCTTCAGCAGGCTGGAAACTATTTGTTGAACCTGAAAGACCTGTAAATGCAGAATTCATTAAATTCATAAGTGAATTAATATTTTCATTGTCTTCAGCTTCACCATTTTGAGTTAATTTTTCTAAATCCATATCTCCCATAATTTCTGAAAGCTGATTGTTAATATTTTCAAAGTCCTCAGGCTTCATACCGCTTTGTTTCATTATTTGGTCCATTGGCGCAAGTCCTTGTTTTTTTGCACACGGAATACATAGACCCATTGTCTGCATTTTTCCTTCAAGGATTTTATTAACATATATTACTGCAACATTTTTTTTGCAAACTGAACATAACATTTTTTTCATCTCCTATATTTGCGATACATAGTTCTATATTTTACTATAATCAGTAAATTTATTTCTGTTAAAATTATTGTTAACTTTAAATATTTTCCAAAATGATTATACAAAGCTGATTATAATATATATTTCTTAAAAAAGCATTAAGAATTTATTGAATAACATAAACAAATATATTTTTGATTGAGTTTAAGCTATTTTATGCTATAATAATTTAACGTTAAACTATTACAAGTGCATTAAGAATATATTATTATGGAGTGATATAATGAGACAAATTCTAGATTACATTGAAATAGAAATTTTAAAAATTGTTAACGAGGCTAATAAGCCTATAGGTACTTGGGCTATTGAAAACAAATTGAATGAAAAAAATATTGTAGTTAGCACTGCAACAGTTGGAAGAATCTTGTCAAAATTAGAAAATAGCGATTATTTAGAAAAATATAAAAATGAAGGAAGAATTATAACCCCTGAGGGTAAGCTGGCAATAAAGAAAGCAGAAACTATAGATATTATTAATTTTCATCAAGAGAAAATAGATGAAATAATATCTACTGAAATACTTGAAAATTTTATAACTGTACTTCAAGCCAGAAAGGCCATTGAAAAAGAAACGTGTCGACTTGCTGCAAACAAAATATCGGAAGAGGGACTAATAAAATTAAAGGAAATAATTGACAGACAAAATGAAAAAATGAAAACAGGGGAAAGTATAGCTGATGAAGACTTAGAATTTCATCGCACTATTGCAAATGAATCTGGCAATACTATTTTGGAAGCTATGTATAATATAATTTCTACATTTAAACAGCAGTCAACACTTTTTGAATATATGAGAAGCCAGATTAATTCTCCTTATTCAACGTCACATATCAACATATATAATGCAATTAAAAATAATGATGAAGATGAAGCTGAAAAACTTATGGCTGAACATGTGGATAATCTGAAGAAGGATGTTTTAACATATTGGAATAAATTTAAAAAGAGCAATATATAGCATTATTTCGATATGAGTATTGTTAATTTAAGAAAAGTAAAATTTTATTTTTAAGCAGGGTATTATTTTGTATGTATTTTTAAAATGATTCGTGTTGATTTCTTTTTTTTTCTTTATGTAGAAATCTTACATGAAGCATTTTTTTATTGTTTTATTTTATTACAATTAAAAGTCAAAAATTTTTAAAATATTAGGTATTGACAAATTTTATTACTCTATATATAATATAAAAAAGCAACTCATCACATGATGAGTAGCTGTGATAATTTAATATTGTATACAATAAAAATTCAGCGGGAGGAATAAAAGTGAAAAAATATAATGTTGCTGTTGTGGGAGCTATGGGAGCAGTCGGCAAAGAAATGCTTAAAACACTTGAAAGACGCTCATTTCCTATTAACGAGTTAATCCTATTAGATGTTTCATCAAATGTTGGGAAAGAAATTATATTTAACGGGAAAACGTTGGAGGTGCAGGAGGCGAAGGCTGGAGCATTCAAGGATGTTGATATTGCATTGTTTTCTGCTGGTGAAGATGCAAGCCGTGAATTAGCACCCGTTGCCGTATCAGAAGGTTGTAAGGTTATAGATAATTCAAGTACATGGCGTATGGATGATAAAGTTCCTTTAGTAGTACCGGAAGTTAATCCGGAAGCTCTTCGTAGCAATAAGGGAATAATTGCAAACCCTAATTGCACAACAGTGCAAATGGTTGTAGCATTGAAGCCTATTCATGATTTATACACTATTAAAAGAGTCATTGTTTCTACTTATCAGGCTGTTTCAGGAAGTGGACAAAAAGCAATTGAGGAATTAGAAAATCAAGCATCTGAGTATACAAAGGGTGTAGATATTACAAATTCTGTATATCCTCATCAAATTCTTTTTAATGCTATACCGCATATTGATACATTCCTGGAAAACGGTTACTCAAAAGAAGAAATGAAAATGATTAATGAAACACATAAGATTTTAGATCCGTCAATAAAGGTTTCTTCTACTGCAGTGCGCGTTGCTGTATTTCGCGGTCATAGTGAATCTATCAACATTGAAACAGAAAAACCAATAAATATTTTTGAAGTAAAGGATGTATTGAGTAAATCAAAAGGAATTGTTCTTATAGATAATCCTGAGCAAAAAATATATCCTATGGCAATCGACTGTAAAGATAAATTTGATGTATTTGTCGGTAGACTTCGTGTGGATAAATCTGTTGAAAATGGACTTAACATGTGGGTCGTTTCGGATAATTTGCTTAAGGGAGCTGCACTGAATGCTGTGCAAATTGCTGAAAAAATGATTGAAATGGATTTAGTATAGCGTAAGGGTGGTTCTTATGGATATAGTAGTTGTTAAATTTGGTGGTACATCTGTCGCAACTGACGAAGGAAGAAGAAGAGCAGTTTCACATATAACTTCTTTACGGAACAAAGGTAAAAATGTAGTTGTTGTAGTTTCAGCCATGGGACGTAAGGGAGCACCATATGCCACTGATACTCTAATATCTTTATTAGATAAAAACAGTGAACAGCATACTTTAGATTTATTGATGAGTTGTGGAGAAGTAATTTCGGCCTGTGTATTTGCAGATAATCTTGTGCAACAAGGAGTTGATGCAATTGCAATAACAGGCGGTCAGGCTGGTATAGTCACCAATGGAGTTTTTGGAAAGGCAGATATATTTGACATAGATGAAAAGCATATAAAGGCAGAACTTTATGAAGGTAAGGTTGTAGTTGTAACAGGTTTTCAAGGTGTGAGTATTCGCAATGAAGTTACTACATTGGGAAGAGGCGGTAGCGATACATCTGCTGTAGTAATAGGCGGTTTTTTAAAGGCTGAAGCTGTACATATATTCACTGATGTACCAGGCATAGCAGTAATTGACCCCAGAGTTGTTTCAAGAGCAAGATTTATGGAATATGTGGATATGCAGCATATGTATACACTTGCTTGCTGGGGAGCAGGTGTTATCCATCCACGTGCAATAGCAGAAGCTCAGAAACATGATATTGAAGTATATGTACGCTCTACTTTTGATGATGGTCTAGGAACAAGGCTTATTAAAAATACTAAATTAGATTATGGACCTGTAGGAATTGCCATTATGAGAGAATGCGAATTGTTTGAACCTAATGAATCTGATGAATTGATAATAAGTAATGGAGATGATAAGTGGGCAGTTCGTACATCAGATGAGAGCAAGAATTCGCTTCTCAGTGTGGTTTTCAGCGGTTATGGCGAAGAAGAAATAATAGATGCAATAAGGGATTTTCAGGAGATAACAGATTATTTCTTCAGCAAATTTTGTGCACATATATTTGTTGAATCAGGGCAGGTTGAAAAAATAGCAAACAATTTATATAATAAGCTTTTTGAAAACGTTTTATCTAATGCTTAGCATAGCATAACTAAGTTTAAAATTGGAGGAAATATAAATGAATTTAAAAAAGGATGTTTGCGTAATTGGCGGGGGCGTTATGGGCCTTGCCACAGCTTACTATCTGCTTAAAGCCGGCAAATCAGTTGCTATATTAGAAAAAGCAGAAATAGGAGGAGGTGCTTCAAGTTCCTGTGACGACATGATACTGCTGCAGTCTAAAAAACCGGGTATTGCTCTTACATTAGCAATGGAAAGTCTGGAAATTTATAGAGGGCTATCTGATGAATTAGGCTCAGACTTAGGTTTTTATTCCCACGGTGGGATGATTATTATTGAAGATGAAAAGCAGTTAAAGATTATGGAGGATTTTGTAAAGAAGCAAGTTTCTTATGGGTTGGATGTAGAAATTGTAGATAGAAATACACTTTTTAAGAAACAGCCTCATGTGGCACGTTATATGATTGCATCCACATACAGCAAATCCGATTCACAGGTTAATCCATTGATGCTAATGCGTGCTTTTTTACATAATGGACTCAATATGGGTTTGGATGTGTTAAGAAATACAATTGTTCAAGAAATTAAACAACAGGGAGATCACTGGAATGTGAGTGGACAAAATGGCATCCATGTGGAATGCGATAACGTTGTCATAGCGGCTGGTGCATGGTCAGGGCAAGTGGGAGAATTGTTTGATATTGAAATTCCAATTACTCCAATAAAAGGCCAGTTGGCAGTGACAGAGCAAATAGCACCAATAGGAGAAACAAATTGCTGGACAGCAGCTTACATTGCATCAAAGCATGATCCATCTATACTAGGGGACAGAAGTAGTTATGATAAGGAAATAGGATTAGGTTTTTCTTTTACACGAGCTGGAGAAGGAAATTATCTTATTGGTAGTACGCGTGAGCATGTTGGTTTTGAAAAGGCTACGGATTTCAAGGCGATTTCCAAAATTTTAGAGCAGGCGCGCAAGTACTTCCCTATTATGAATCAAGTTAATATAATACGCACGATGGCTGGCTTTAGACCAGGAACAAAGGATGGAAGCCCAATTATTGGCGCTGTTGATGGATTTCCGGGTTTATATATAGCTGCTGGGCATGAAGGAGATGGAGTAGCTCTTTCCCCTATCACAGGAAAATCAGTAGCAGAAATGATATGCGGTGTCGGAAATCATAAGAGATTTGAAGAATTAAACCTTCGAAGATTTGCAGTTGCTTTGGCTAAAGGTTAAGCAACTTGAAGATAAAAAAAACAATTAATTTTATTAATAGCGATTAAATCGCTTATTATAAAAAATAAAAGGAGATGAAAGTATGGGTACTGCAGGAATAATTATTTGGGTATTGACTATTGGATTGTTTGTTCTTTACTTTTTTATTGCAATGCGACAGAAGAGTAAAGCTGAAGAAAGTTTTTCAAATTATGCAATTGGTGGAGGTGCATTGCCATTTTATTTGCTGTTCTTTTCACATTTTGCAAATATTATGGGTGTTGGAAACTTCATGGGTCATGCAGGAAGTGCATATGTAAACGGATTGCCGTGGCTTGTATTTATCTTAGGTGAACAAGGATCAAAAATTATATTTGCTTTAGTCTTTGCAGGCATGGCTGGTAAGATGACATATAACACTTTCCCTGAAATGATTGATGACTTGATTACACGTGATAAAATAACACGTGCACTCTGCGGACTGTTGGCATCAAGCATTATGATAGCTTGGATAGGTGGTCAAGGTAAAGCATTCGGTCAGCTTTTCGGTGTGTTTACAGGTATTAGCCCTACTCCGATAATTCTACTCTTTACTGCTATGTTCGTCTTTTATACAACAATGGGAGGAATGCTGTCCCTAGTGTGGATGGATTTTGTTCAAGGATTAATATGCATAGTTTTTGGTTCATTATTCTACTTAGTTGCATTTTCAAAAATCGATTTCAGTTTTGCAGTACTAGGTGCTCGTCTTGCGGAAGTCGGCAAAGCAGAGTTGTTTTCATTTGCAGGTACTGATACTATTAGTATTATTACTAAATTCGTAACCGGTTGTGTTGGTATTCTCGTTGCACAAATTTACTGGCAACCATGTTTTGCAGCTAAGAATCCAAAAATAGCAAAACGTTCAATGTTATATGGTGGTTCAGTTGCTATAATTATGACTATGTGCACAGCTGTAGTTGGATTGATTATTCTTACAATGAATCAAGGTTTAAGTCAAGGTGAAGCAATGTCATGGTTCATGCTCAATGAAGTTCCACTTATTGTTACCATTATGTTATTTGTATTGATATTGGCAGCAGGAATGTCATCAGCTGACTCTAATTTAAATTCAGCCGCAATACTAATATCAAACGACTTAATAAAGACATTTAAAACTGATTTAAATGATAAACAGATGATAAAGCTTACAAGAACATTGACTGTCATTATTGGTGCAATTGCAGCTTTAGGTGGAATATATGCTAGTTCAATTATGAGTTTGTTTTCTAAAGCATATTCAATGGCCGGAGCTGGTTTAGTACCTTTGTTGATAATCGGCCTATTATGGAAGGAAGATAGTAGTACAGGACCTACTATGGGTAAGAAAAACAGTAAAGTTACACCTTGGGGCTCGCGTGTAGGCATTGTTGTAGGTGCCGTACTTTCTCAAGTTACAGCCTTAGGTCCTAATGCAATTTTGATTGCACTAGCTGCTTCAGCAGTTTGTATAATTGTAATATCTTTATTAACAAGAAATATATCAAATAATCCTAAATTTGTAAGTGAAGGCAATGTAAATCCAATGCAAAAAGCTTATTAAAACAGCAGTAAAATATTTAACCACCACTGAAAAATTAAGTGTAACCCGCCTAAAGAGGCGGGGGACATTTAATTTAGATAGACATTTTAGTAATGCACAAAATTTATAGAATTTGAGGTAATAAAAATGTGTGACGAGTTGATATGCCGTTGTGAGGAAGTTTCTCGCGAAGAAATAGAAGCTGCTATTACAGACGGTGCTGTAACAATGAATGAAGTTAAGCGCTTTACTAGGGCTGGCATGGGACTTTGCCAAGGGCGAACATGCAGAAGGCTTGTGGAACGAATATTATCTGAAAAAACAAATACTCCGCTCAGTGAAATACAGACATCCAGCTACCGTCAGCCAGTGCGCCCGGTAAGATCTGATTTGATTCAGGAGTATAATAATTTAGAGGAGGAACAATAAATGAATAATTGGGGAAGAATAATAACAGCTATGGTAACTCCTATGCACGAAGATGGAGCAATAAATTATGATAAGGCAGCAGAACTTGCAAAACACTTGGTTGCACAAGGAAGCACAGCTTTGGTAATTAACGGTACAACAGGAGAATCGCCGACAGTTACATCTGAGGAAAAGCTAAAATTGCTATCCTGTGTTAAAAATGCTGTAAGCGTGCCGATAATTGCAGGAGTTGGAACAAATTCCACTGCTGCCACTATAGAAAATGTTATGCAAACAGAAAGAATAGGTGTGGATGGTTTTCTTGTAGTCGTGCCATATTATAACAAACCTAATCAAGAAAGTCTTTATGCACACTTCTTGGCTATAGCTCAAGCAACTAAAGTACCTATTATATTGTATAATGTCCCTGGACGTACCGGCGTTAATATGATAGCTGATACTTCTGTAGCTCTTTCTAAAATTCCGAACATTGTGGCTCTTAAAGAAGCTTCTGGAAACCTGACACAACTGGCTACTGTAGTTCGTGATGCTGAAGAGGGTTTTTTAGTATACACAGGCGAAGATTCTCAAATATTACCGACTTTGGCTGTTGGGGGATATGGTGTTATTTCAGTTGCATCACATATTGTATGCAGAGAGATAAAGGAAATGATGGATAGCTATTTGAATGGAAATGTAAAAGAAGCTACTAATATTCATTTGAAACTTATAGACATTTATGAAAAATTATTCATGACAGCTAGTCCAATACCTGTTAAGGCAGCGCTTAATCTTCTCGGAACAGATGTAGGAATTACGCGTCTACCACTAACTGAACCTAGTGATGCCGTAATTAGCGCTTTAAAAGATGCTATGTCTAAATTGGGGCTTCCTTTGGAGGTAAGGTAATGAACAGAATACCCAATCATCCTATCTTAGAAGATGAAAAACCGGAAAAAGAGGTGCAAATATTTGTTGACAACAAGCCTATCATAGCACTAGAAGGCGAGATGATTGCAGCTGCGTTAATTGCAAATGGAATATTCATTAACCGTTATACAACACACAAACATAAACCCAGAGGAATATATTGTGCTATCGGGCGTTGCACGGATTGTATCATGACCGTTGATGGAGTACCAAATGTTCGTACTTGTGTTACAAAAGTTAGAGAAGGTATGAAAATTATTACGCAGCAAGGTACAGGAGTTTGGTCTGAGGAGGTGCAGAATGATTGAAATAGAATTAGCTATAGTTGGAGCAGGTCCTGCAGGGCTTTCAGCGGCTATTGAAGCAAGGCGGGCAGGTGTTGACGTCTTGCTGATAGATGAAAACGCGCGTCCTGGTGGTCAGCTTTTCAAGCAAATACATAAGTTTTTCGGTTCAAGAGCTCATAAAGCAGGAATTCGAGGAATGAATATTGGAACAGAGCTATTGCAGGAAAGTGAAAAGTTTGGTATAAAAACCTGGCTTAACGGTGAAGTATGCGGTATAGAAGATGGACATAATCTATGGGTTGTGCGCAACAGAGAAAAAAGTGAAATAGTAAGGGCAAAGAAAATAATTCTCGCTACAGGTGCTACTGAAAATGCTGTAACATTTCCCGGATGGGATCTTCCTGGTGTAATGGGAGCAGGTGCAGCACAAACAATGATTAATGTAAATAGAGTATTGCCCGGCAAGAAAGTTATAATGTTAGGTTCAGGTAATGTTGGAGTAATTGTTGCATATCAGCTATTGCAGGCCGGTGCTGAAGTGGTTGCTGTTTTAGAAGCTGCACCTAGGCTCGGTGGATATGGTGTACATACAGCAAAGGTATGTCGTGCCGGAGTACCGTTCTATGTTTCGCACACAATTAAGCGCGCTTTTGGAACTGATCATGTGGAGGCTGTTGAGATTGTTAAATTAGATTCGTCATTTAAGCAAATTCCCGGAACAGAACATGTTATAGAAGTGGATACAATATGCCTAGCTACAGGTTTGACACCTCTTACAGAGCTGGCATGGCTTGCAGGTTGTAAATTTAATTTTGTTCCTGCACTTGGTGGACATCTCCCAATACATGATGATAAAATGCATTCAACGCAGAATGACATATTTATAGCAGGCGATATTTCCGGAATTGAAGAGGCAAGTACTGCTATGGAAGAAGGTAGGCTTGCAGGTATAAATGTTGCAACCGAACTTGGTTATATCACAAAAGAAGAAGCAGATGCACGCTCTCAAGAAATCTGGGATAATTTAAATACATTGAGAAGTGGATATTTTGGGCAGAAAAGAAGAGATGCTAAGGATTCAATGCTGCAAAATGGAAAAGAGGTGATCAAGTGGAATATTCATTAAAAACTACAGGAGCTCCTACACTAGAGGAATTACACAAGTCCCCTGCTTTCCCAACACATGATCAACTTCGCAAAGGACCTATTGCGGTAATTGAGTGTATTGAAGAGATACCGTGTAATCCATGTGAAGCTTCCTGTTTAAAAGGTGCTATCACAATAGGAGAATCAGTTACAAATTTACCTAAAATTGACTTTGAAAAGTGCATTGCTTGTGGTATGTGCATAGCGGCATGTCCGGGACTGGCAATTTATATAAAGGACTATACTTATAGCGATAAAAATGCTTTGCTTTCTTTTCCATACGAATACTATCCGCTACCCAAAGTAGGTGATATGGTAAAAGCTGTAGATAGGTACGGGAAATATGTATGTGATGCTAAAGTTATCAAAGTGCGTAATCCAAAATCAAATGACCACACAGCAGTTGTTACAATTGAATATCCTAAGGATCATTTCGAAGAAGCAATAAACATGAAGAGAATATTTGAATAAACACAATTAAAAAGGCATTTTTAGATGCCTTTTTAACATTAGCCTTTTATAAAATTAATTCTACATAAAAAACAATAAATATTAATTTTTAAAAATTTTTATTGACATATTATGTGTATGGCAATATACTAGTAAAAATTAAATATTTTCGTGGGTATATTACAGAGGTTGCGATGATCAAGAGTAAAAGCTTGCTTTGAAAGGGTGATTCGCCGAAGGGATTTTTTCCCTGGG
>JAQSYS010000363.1 GCA_029256005.1 Sedimentibacter sp. | reverse complement strand
GTTTGTTGATACTTTTAAAATTCAAAGAGAAACATATGATAATATAAATGACTTATATATAAATTTAGAAAATGCTAAAAAGGAATGGGAAGAAGCTAAAAATATATTTGAAAATGTATCCGAACCAGACTTGGTAGATTATGCAATTTATAATGTTGAAGCAGCAGAACAAAAATATGTATATTTATTGAAACAAATAAAAAGCGAAAAATTAAATGCTAGTACAAATTGAATTTAAGGGTGTAACGTAAGTTACACCCTAATTTTTTTTTAAATAAGTTCCTGATCCAGTTCGATAAATATTTCAGAAGTAAAAAAATCATTTAAGGTTATTTCTAATCCATCACAAATTTTTTTAATTAACACAATTCCTATATCTTTTCTATCAGCATCAAACACACTGTATACAGTTGATGGTGTAATGCCGGATAAGTTAGCAAGTTTATTTACTGCCAGACCTCTCTCAGAACATATTTCATTGATTCTTTTTATAACTGCTTCTTTTATGCACATATTAACACCTGCTATAATTTAAAATTTGAAATTAGTATACCATATTTTCGCACACGCGTATACGCCAAAACGAATATTGTTAATAAAATACCATAAAAACTTATAAAAATAGGTAAAACGTGGAGTAATTTGGATTATTATGCATAAGTATAATGCTTGTGCATAAGTACTTTTGGAATAATAACGATTGCAAATTTATGGTCCACATGGTAAACTAAATCAAAATAATTTGAAAGGTGTGAGTTAATGAATTCATTAAAAACAGACAAGCTTTATGAGTTAGATTATATTAGAGTGATGGCTTGTTTGGCAGTAATGATTTTACATATAACTGCAACAGGTGTAACAGGTTATATTAATGGCAGCTTTCCTCAGATTGTAATGTTAACAATAAACCTCGGCTTGAAGTTCGTAACGCCTTTATTTATTTTTTTAAGTGGAGTAACAAGCTTTTACAGTTACAAAAATCAAGAATTTGAATATATACCATATGTTGCAAGAAGGTTGAGCAAGGTGCTTTTAGCCTATCTAGTATGGTGCATAATTTATTATGCTGCATTTATTAAGTTTGGTTATACTACCTTTGACATCTGGGCTTTTATTGAAGGGGTTTATCTTGGCACTTTGTCATATCATTTATACTTTGTAATTATTATTGTTCAATTGTATATTGTGGGACCTATATTTTATAAATTGCTTAAGAACTCAAATAAAAGGATTATAATATTAATAATAATATCAGTACTGTGTGCAGAATATATAAGATTTGAAAATTCTGACAGATTATTTATAAAATACGTGTTTTTTTACATATTAGGTATATTTGTTTTTTTAGAATATGACAGATATATCTCATGGATAATCAAAAATAAAATATTAATTTCAATTGGATACATAACCCTTTTAATTCCATACATATTGGTTTCATATTACAACCTATCGATATACATATCTGTGTGGTATGCATTTTCGACATGTTCAATTTTTTTTGTATATTATGTAGGTTTGATTATGAAAAGAAATCTTTATAAAATATTTGGATATATAAAGGTATTCAGTCAAAGCTCATATCAGATGTACTTAATGCATCCGTTTATTTTGTCATTAATGATTATATTTACAGAAAATAATGGGATACTGTCAGTTACTATGAGATTGATTATTTATTCTGTTGTTGTAATGCCAGTAACGATTATTGCTTCAGTAATATTTACTGCAATTATAAACAAAATAAAGAAAAATAAAAAAGCAGCATTGGCTGCTTAGTGAAATTATCTATATGATAGTATCATTTTGAAGAATCTTTGGTTTTTATAAAGATGTTAAATTATTTTTTCTGAAATTTCGTATTCTCTCATTGCAAGAATGGTCTGCTGTAATAAATCATCTAATTCCCATCCAAGCATGTCAGCCCCCTGCTGAATAGCCTCTCTTGAACATCCTGCAGCAAAGCTCGGAGTTTTAAATTTCTTCTTTAATGACTTTAATTCCAAATCTGAAACACTTTTAGAAGGTCTCATCAATGCTGCTGCACCTATTAAGCCAGTTAATTCATCAGTTGCAAACAGTATTTTTTCCATTTCATGTTCAGGCTTTGCAGTTGCTTTTGTAAGCCCGTAACCATGGCTTGCAATTGCATGTATTATTTTTTCATCTATATCTTTTTCTCTTAGTATTTCCTGAACCTTTACGCAGTGATCTTCAGGGTACATTTCAAAATCCAAGTCGTGTAACAATCCTACTAAACCCCAAAGTTCTGCTTCATTTTCATAACCAAGTTTTTTAGCAAAGTACTCCATTACAAAACTAACTGTCTCAGCATGCTTCAAGTGAAATTCTTCTTTATTATATTCCTTTAAAAGCATCCAAGCTTCTTCTTTAGTGATATTTTTCAAATAAATCCCTTCCTTCAAGAGTATTTTTATTAAGTATAATTTTAACTTATTTGATAAAGACTGTCTATACATTTAAAAAAAATTAGCAAATTATGTGAATAACAGTTTGACAATTTATTATCAAGATGATAAAATATTCTACACCATGTAGCAATGTATTTTTATTCAATCACTTCTTAAAAACTGCAATTTTATTTTCTGTTGAAGCAGCATATATATATATTAAAATTTTATTAACTTTTAAATTGATGATTGATTTTTTACAATCAATGTGCTAAAATTTCATGGTTGAGGTTAAGTAATGAAGAATTTGGTCAGAGTTCAGTCGATTGACAGAGCGGTTGCTATACTCGAATGCTTTACTGAGAACAAACGTGAACTCAAATTATCAGATATTGCAAATATGCTTGATTTAAACAAAAGCACTGTACATGGATTATTAAATACTTTGAAGTATCACGGATTTATTGAGCAAGATGAAATTAATCAGAAATATCGTCTTGGTACACGTTTCATAGTTTACAGCGACTTAGTACTAAATTCGATGGATATTATTAATATTTCATATCCGGTAATTGAAAGAGTTTGTGAAAAAATTGAAGAAACTGTCCACATAGCGATGTTGGATGGAACAGATGTAGTTTATATCGAAAAAAAAGAATGCACTAAATCAATAAAAACATCAACAAGAATCGGAGCAAGAATTCCAGCGTATGTTACAGCAGATGGGAAAATAATTTTATGTTACTTGGAAAAAGACAAGCTTAAGGAATTGCTTCCAAGAAATATAAAAAAACTAACCTCTAATACAATAACTGATAAGCACCAATTATTAGAATCCTTTTCAGATATAAAGAGTAATGGGTATGCTGTTGATTATGAAGAAACAGTGCAGGGTCTGGTGTGTATCGCAGCACCGATTATGGATTACAACGGCGAAGTCAAATATAGTTTAAGTGCTACTTGTCCCACAGTCAGGATGACTGAAGATAAATTAAAAGAATACATAGATATTATTAAAAAATCTGCAAATGAAATTTCTTGTAGAATTGGATATAGAGGATAGCCAGCTATCCTTTAAAAAAGCATTTATATTCGAACGCAATTCAGCATTGCTGAATAATGGAAATAAATAGCTGTTGAATATAATAAAACAATTTGTTAAAATTGTATCTAATAAGTATACGTTATAATCAGCAGAAGCTGTTTATATATAAAATTAATTTTCACACAATGGAGGAAGAAATGAAAAAAATATTAGCTTTAGTTTTAGTTCTGGCAATGTCATTATTTGCATTTGTTGGATGT